>NZ_CP006992.1:1287500-1300000 GCF_001542815.1 Methylobacterium sp. AMS5 | reverse complement strand
GTCGTCGGCGTCACGCCGGTCCCCGCGAGGGCAGACCGGTCGCGGCGGTTGCAATCCTAAAAAAGCCCCATGGCCGCGCCATTGCGAGATGCCCGGCGAGGGCCGGATCGGTCTTGCCCGAACCGACGCTTCGCGCGACACGCAAGACCATCATGCTCAAAACAGCCTTCGTCGCTGCGCGCGACCGTCAGCGCCTTTCGGAAATCGCTTCGGTTCTGATCGGCTTCGGGCTGACCAAGATCGTTGACCGACTCGGGCTGCACAACATCCCGCTCATTCCCCGCCGAACGCCGCGGGTCGACGTCACACGGCTCTCGCAGCCGGAGCGGCTGCGCCGCGCCATCGAGACCCTGGGGCCGACCTTCATCAAGTTCGGTCAGGTTCTGGCGAGCCGCCCCGATCTGCTCTCGCCGGTCTGGACCGACGAGCTGGAGAAGCTGCACAGCCAGGTGAAGCCGGTGCCGTGGGCCCTGATCGGGCCGCAGCTCGAAGCCGATCTCGGCGCGCCGCCGGAACAGGTCTTCGCCGAATTCGACCTCAATCCGATCGCCTCGGCCTCGATCGCCCAGGTCTACCGGGCGCGCCTCCATTCCGGCGAGGAGGTCGTGGTCAAGGTTTTGCGGCCGGGGCTGCGGAAGATCATCGAGGCGGATCTGCGGCTGATGGCGCACGGCGCCCGCATCGTCGAGGCGGAGTGGCCGGAGATGGCCCGCTACCAGCCTCAGGAGCAGATGCGCCACCTCGCCAACGGCCTCAACGGCGAACTCGATCTGCTCAACGAGGCTCGCAATTGCGAGATGATCGCCGAGATCTTCGCCGGACGGGACGACATCGTCATCCCGAAGATTTTTTGGGAGTGGTGCTCCGAGCGGGTGCTCGTCCAGGAGTTCATCCACGGCGTCTCGCCGAACGATGCCGCCGCGCTACGGACGATGGGCGCGGACAAGAAGGCGCTGGCGCAGAAGGGCTGCGACGCCTTCCTCCGCATGGCGCTGATCGAGGGCGTGTTCCACGCCGACCCGCATCCCGGCAATCTGCTGATCCTGCCCGGCAACCGGATCGGCTTCATCGATTTCGGCATCGTCGGGCGTCTGTCGCAGAAGCGGCGCCAGCAGCTCCTCGTTCTGATCGGCGCCATGCTCAAGCAGGATGTCGATGGCCTGATGGCCACGCTCCTCGATTGGACCGGCACGTCGAATCCGGACCTGAGCAAGCTGGAACAGTCCGCCCAGAACTTCGTGCAGGCTCATTCCTCGATCCCGCTCAATCTCGGGCTCGTGCTCACCGACTTCATGACCATGGCCCGCGAGAACGATCTCGCGATGCCGACCGATCTGGCGATCCTGTTCAAGGGGCTCGTCACCGCCGACGGCGTCATGCGCCAGCTCGACCCCGCTTTCGACCTGTTCGCCGCCGCCGGCCCGACCGTGCGGGCGAGCATGCGCTCGCAATTCTCGCTGCGCGGCCTGATGCGTAAGGCGGAATCGCTCGGGACCGGCCTCTACGGCGCGGCCTCCGAGCTGCCGACGCTGATCCATCTCATGCTGGTGCGCCTCAAGCAGGGGCGCGTCACCGTCGAGATCGAGCTGAAGGGGATGGACAAGCTCGTGCGCGGCATCGAGCGGGGGGCCGCGCGGGTCGCCGTCGGCCTCGTCGTGGCGGCGTTCGCGACACAGCTCGCGCCGCGGCTCATCGATCTCGGCACGCCGGCCTTCGTCATCATCGGGATGACGGTGGCGGTGCTCGGCATCGGCTGGCTGGTGTTGCTGAGCCGCGATCGTTGAGATCGACCGGGCGGTCCCGGTCAGCTGAACGGACGGCCCGCTTCGAGTCGAAGGGCGCCGGGAATTCCGAGACGGATGGGCGCGCGGCCGCCGCCCAGGAGGGCGGGGCCGGTTCTGTCGCGGGGGGCGAAAGCCGGGTCTCAGGCGCGGATGACGGGCTTGGCCTTGAGGGCGGCGGCCAGCGCCTTGAGCTGGCGGTCGAGATCGGCCAGTTCGTTCAGGGCGATGGTCTTGTGCCCCGCCTTCACCGCGCGCTCGATGTCGCTGACCTGCGAGGAGGCCATGCGCTTCAATTCAATCGCGAGTTGGTCCCTGGTCATCGGCGCTCCTTTCGTCACCAGGCTCGATGGGCCGGTGATAGGGGCTCAGGCTTAACCGGGAGTTTTCTCCGGGGCTTTCGCGTTCACCGTTCCGATCGTTCCGGCCTGCCATCCATCACGCGGCCGAAGGCTTGAAGGGAGGGCGGATGCAGGCCGAACGGGCTTCATATCATGAGCAGGAAGGGGGAAGAGGGCGCTACGGAGCGCGCCGCCGCGGAGGCCGCCTTCGAAAAGACGCGCCGGGCCGACCGTGACACCAGCCGCATCCGCTGGCTGCGGGATCAGGTCACGCGGCTGCGCAAGCGCCTGCCGCTGCGGCGGCGCTTCTCCGGCGGGCTCGCGCATGGCGTAATGTCGGCGGTCGCTGCCATCGTCGCTTACCTGCCGACGCAGGTGCTCGGCTTGCGCGAAGGATTCTGGGCGGCGATCACCGCGGTCGCCGTCGCGCAGACTGAGTTCGGCGCGACCCGCTCCACCGCCCGGGACCAGTTCACCGGTGCCGCGATCGGCGGACTGATCGGGCTTTCCGCCTACCTGACCCTGGGACCGTCCCTGCCGACCTACGCGGCCACGGTCGTGCTCGCGATCCTGGCCTGCTGGCTCGTCAACGTGGCGAGTGCCTGCCGACTGGCCGGGATCACCGCCACGATCATCCTGCTGGTGCCGCATCTCGGGCCGGTTGAGCGGATGGCGGGATCGCGGGTGCTGGAGGTCGGCTGGGGCGTCTGCGTGGCGATCGGCACCGTCTGGCTTGTGACACGCCTGAACCGGAGGTTCGGGATCAAGCTCTGACGCTTGCAGATCAGCCTTTCGAACGTCACCCCCAGGCGGCTTTCGCGGGGCAGTGCGGCCGATGAAGAGAGCAAGTCGCTCATCGTAGGATCGGATGGTTTCGAGAGCCTGCGACAGGGGTTCGCCACACCTCAGCAGGCGATGAAACAGGAGATGGATGAACAGACCCGCATCGGCGCCGTCCGGATAACCGTCCGGTCCGATCACGCAGTGCGACCCGTTCTCCAGAAATGCCGATGCGAAAGCCTGCGAGCCGGACAGACAGGCGGTGCTGACGAGGCTCGTCCCCGGTAGATCGGCATGCTGCGCGATCACCTCCGGCATCGAGCCGTCTCTGAGGGAAGCCGTATCGATACTTTCCCTGAAGGCCCCGAAGATCAGGCCCGTTTCGTCGCCATGGCGCAAATCACGATCTAGGGCGGCGCGGTTACACCTTGCCCTATGACCCATAGGAAATCGCCGGGCGTCCCGATCAGGTGCAAAAGCACGGCGGCCCCGAGGGATTCGAGGAGCGCGCGTATCAGAAGCGCTTCACCGCCATCACCGATGGCGACCACGGCCACCGGCGTGCGCGGCCGAAAAAAGGCCTGATCGATCACCATCCGGAACACCCTTGTCCGTGAGGACAAAACTTGTGGCGGCCGACTAAGGGCGGAAGGAACTTGGCCGTACGCACCCCGGGTTTCCTGCGGCAGTGCCTGAACGGCATCACCGGTCGAACCTCGAGGACGTCTTATGAAAGCACTGTGCTGGCACGGCAAGGGTGACATTCGCTGCGACACGGTGCCGGATCCGACGATCGAGGATTCCCGCGACGTCATCATCAAAGTGACCTCCTGCGCGATTTGCGGCTCCGACCTCCACCTGATGGATGGGCAGATGCCGACCATGAAGTCGGGCGACGTGCTCGGTCACGAATTCATGGGCGAGGTGGTCGAGACCGCGCCGGGCTTCACCAAGTTCAAGAAGGGCGACCGCATCGTCGTGCCCTTCAACATCAATTGCGGTGAGTGTCGCCAATGTAAGCTCGGCAACTTCTCCGTCTGCCAGCGCTCGAACCGCAACGCCGAGATGGCAGCGGCACAGTTCGGCTTCACCACCGCCGGCCTGTTCGGCTACTCGCACATCACCGGCGGCTATGCCGGTGGGCAGGCCGAGTATGTGCGCGTGCCCATGGCCGACGTGGCCCCGATGAAAGTGCCCGAGGGCATGGACGACGAATCGGTCCTGTTCCTCACCGACATCCTGCCGACCGGCTGGCAGGGCGCCGAGCATTGCGAGATCAAGGGCGGCGAGATCATCGCCGTGTGGGGCGCGGGGCCCGTCGGACTGTTCACGATCCAATCGGCCAAGATCATGGGCGCCGAGCGGATCATCGCCATCGATACCGTGCCCGAGCGCCTCGCGCTCGCCGGGAAATACGGCGCGACCGACATCATCGACTTCGCCAAGGAGGACGTGTTCGAGCGCATCAAGGAGATCAGTCGGGGCGAGGGCGCCGACGGCGTCATCGACTGCGTCGGCATGGAAGCCAGCGCCGGCCACGGCCTCTCCGGCGTGATCTCGACGCTGCAGGAGAAGCTGACTTCGACCGAGCGGCCCTATGCCCTGATGGAAGCGATCCGCGCCGTACGGCCCTGCGGCATCGTCTCGGTGCCCGGCGTCTATGGTGGGCCGATTCCCGTCAACATGGGTGCGATCGTCCAGAAGGGCCTGACCCTCAAGAGCGGCCAGACCCACGTGAAGCGCTACCTCGAACCGCTGACCAAGCTGATCCAGCAGGGCAAGTTCGACACCGCCTCGCTGATCACCCACCGCTCCGCCGACCTCGCGGACGGGCCCGACCTCTACAAGACCTTCCGCGACAAGAAGGATGGCTGCGTCAAGGTCGTCTTCCACCCGAACTGAAAGCACAGCGAAGGAAGGTCTCGGAGCGAGCCATGGCGCACAAAGACGGTTTGAGATTCGGCGATCTCGGCCCGCGGGCCGTCCCTCCCTGCGTCGACGCGTCGAGGATGGTCTCCGAGGAGACGGACTGGCACACGCCCTGGCTCGCCCGCATCCTGCCGAACATCGAGCGCATCGCCGCCGCCCGTCCGGAGCGGACCGTGTTCACCCGCTTCGTGCCGATCGGTTCGCCCGAGGAGTGCAAGGGGGCGTGGCGGCGCGACTACGGCACAGGCCCAAGATGACCCTGGATGCGCTCGGACCGGAGAGGGTCGATCGGGTGCCGAGCGTGACCCGCTTCGGGCCGCCGGCCAAGGTGGTCGACACGTTGGTCTACTCGCCCTGGCTGAAGCCTGAACGGGCCGGTTTGCTGGAGGCGGAAGCAATCGACACCCTCGTCGTGACGGGCGGTGAGACCGACGTCTGTGTGCTGGCGACCATCCTCGGCGCGGTCGATCGCGGTTACCGCGTGATCGTCGCTTGCGATGCGGTGTGTTTTTCCGCCGAGCTATCAGGCGGGCGTGGGTGGCCGCACCGCCGGAAGCCGTCCCGGCTACGGGATGCGCCGCAGCCTCGACACCCGCGGCACGCTCCATCCGCTCTCGACGGCGGCTCTCGTCGCCGGCGTCGGGTTCGCCGCTGCGGCAATCCTGCTCGGCGGCACCCGCCACCGCTGATGCCAGCCCGCGGACGACGCTGGCCGCTCGTTTCGACCCACGCTCTGCCGAACCGGCATCTATTTCGGCGGAGCGCACCGCAAGCCCAACCCCATGGATGCCTCTGAAACGGATCCGACGTGGCGAACCTGGACACAACCCTGGATATCTTCTCGGCTCTGCTCGCATCCGAGCAACCGGTTCCGGTCGCCGAGGCCGACGAGGCGATCTGGGCCTATCTCGCCGCGTTCGGCGGTCTCGATGCGCAGGTGCGGGCGCTCGACCGGCTCGGGCAGGGCGTGGCCGGTCTCGACGCTTCGTCCGCCTTCATGCCGAGCCTGCGCGACGCCCTGGATCGCCACCGGGCGCGCCTCGCCGAACCGTCCGCCTGACGGCCCTTCTCAGAACAGCTTTCGCCAACGGCGAAGCCGGCCCCTCCGACCTGCTTTCAAGAGGGTTTGCCGCCCGTCTGATGGAGCGAGGCACCCTGCACCGATCAAGCGGCGGGGTTCGACCCCATCGAGTGCATGAACACGGCTATTCTCGCATTTTCGAGATGCGAACCTGAAGTCTTTAAGGCTGCGCTTGCAACAGGGTGGTGCATAAAAAGCGCGAATGGCGACGCTTCTGTTTCAGGGATGCGTCCATCGTCCGGCGAACAGCTGAGACTTGTTGTCAGGAGCAATCATTCGTTGGCGTCATATTATCGCCTCTTGTTTCGGTAGAGTGTGGGCATCTCACAGATTGACGGTACGGACAGCGCAGGCGACGGCGCACCGTGCGCCTCACCCTCGTCGCTGATTTGGATGCTGCATGCTCAAGTTTGCCCTCACCGCTGCTCTGGCCGCCATGCTCGCCTCGCCGGCGATGGCGGGGGATTTCGATGGGACGTGGTCGGTTCAACTCGTGACCGAGAGCGGCATGTGTGACGCCCAATACAGCTACACCCTGGCCGTACGGGACGGACAGGTCCGCCCGGTCACCGCGGTGGCTTCCGGCGGCACTACGGTGAGCGGCCGCGTCGGTGCGGATGGGGATGTGGGCCTGAACGTCGCGGCAGCGGCCGCAAACGGGACCGCCTCGGGCCGGCTCCAGGCCCGCTCGGGCTCCGGCACATGGCGCGTCTCCGGCGGCCTGTGCACTGGCCGTTGGGTCGCCAAGCGCCACACGCTCCGGACCGCGCTCGCCGAGTAATCTGATCGTCTGTCGTTCGAAAAGAGAGGGGCGAGCCCGCCAGGCTCGCCCCTTTTTCGTGCATTCGTGTGGGAGCGGTCCGTACGTCGTCAGACGGCGGCTTCGAGCCAAGCCCGCGCCTCGCCGATGCGGGCGCGCTCGAACACCTTGATCTGCACCGGCGAGACGAAACCGAAGGTCTCGGCCACGGCCTTGAGCCAGGTCGCGTCGGTGACGAGGGCGACGTGGCTCACGCCCTTCATCATCGAGATGCCGAAGCGCGGGTCCTTGAAGAAGGCCGCCGGCTCCATCCCCTCGAAGCTGCGGATGTCTTCCAGGAGTTTGATGCGGCCGCCCTTGTCGAGGTCGGCCTTCATCGCGGTCATGACCGTGTTCATCTCCTCATCGGAGATCTTCCCATCGACGACGATCTCGGCGATGGCGGAATCGGGCTTCTTCTCATAGGTCAGCAAGGCGCGGCGCTCCTCGAATGAGCCGAGGACGAGCGCGCCTGCAGGAGACTGCGAGCGACCTCGGCCGACGGCGGACGGACGCGATTATAGGAAGCTCTGCGGGTCCACGTCGATTGCGACCTTGAGGTTACCCCGCGGCTTCGGTCCGCGTGCCAGCCAATCCCGCAGATAACTCTGCACGTCGATGCCGCGCTCGGTCTTCACCAGCAGCCGGAATCGCCAGCGCCCGCGTATCAGGGCAAGCGGCGCCTCCGCCGGCCCGAGAACGGAGACGCCGGGCGGCGGTTCGGCAACGCGCGCCAGCGCCTGACCGTGCGCCTCGGCCTTCTCCCGCTCTTCCCCGGAGACGATCAGCGCGGCGAGCCGCCCGAACGGCGGAAGCCCCGCTGCCTCGCGGGCATAGATCTCTTCCTCGTAGAAGCGGTCGGCATCCCCCGAGAGCAGGGCGGCGATGACCGGATGCTCGGGCTGGTAGGTCTGCACCAGGGCGCGCCCTGGCCGCTCGCCGCGCCCCGCACGTCCCGTCACCTGCTGCAGGAGCTGGAAGGTGCGCTCGGCCGCGCGCGGATCGCCGGAGGTGAGACCGATATCGGCATCGAGCACCCCGACGAGGGTCAGGTGCGGGAAGTTGTGGCCCTTGGCCACGAGCTGCGTCCCCACAACGATGTCGCAATCGCCCGCCGCCACCGTCTCCAGCTCCTGGCGCAGCCGCTCGGCGCCACCGGGAAAGTCGCTCGACAGCACGACGATGCGCTGCTCGGGGAACAGCTCGGTCACCTCCTCGGCGATCCGCTCGACGCCCGGCCCGCAGGGCGTGAGGTGATCGAAGGCGCCGCACTCGGTGCAGGCCTCCGGTTTGCGCTCGGCGTAGCCGCACTGGTGGCAGACCAGCGCGCGGCGGAAGCGGTGCTCCACGAGCCAGGTCGAGCAGTTGCGGCACTGGTAGCGGTGGCCGCAGGCCCGGCACAGGGTGAGCGGCGCGTAGCCCCGGCGGTTGAGGAACAGCAGCGCCTGATCGCCCGCGGCCAGCGTGCTCTTGACCGCGTTCACCATCGGCGGCGACAGGAAGCGCCCGCGCTCCGGCTTGTCGAGGCGCATGTCGATGGCCGCGATGTCGGGCATGGGCCGCCCGCCGAAACGGCCGGGGAGCGCGACGTGGCGGTAGCGCCCGCTCTGCGCGTTGACCCGCGACTCGATCGACGGCGTGGCCGAGGCGAGCACCACCGGGCAACCCTCGATCTTGCCGCGCACCACCGCCATGTCGCGGGCGTGATAGTGGACGCCGTCCTCCTGCTTGTAGGCGGATTCGTGCTCCTCATCGACGACGATCAGGCCGAGATTCCGGAACGGAAGGAACAGGGCCGAGCGGGCGCCGACCACCACCGAGACCTCGCCCGCGGCCACACCCGCCCGCAGCCGCTCGCGGCGCTTGCCGCCGATTCCGGAATGCCAGGTCGCCGGCCGGACCCCGAAGCGCCCGGCGAAGCGGTCGAGAAACTGCGCGGTCAGTGCGATTTCCGGCATCAGCACCAGGGCTTGCCGCCCCTGCCGCACGCACTCGGCCACCGCCTCGAAATAGACCTCGGTCTTGCCCGAGCCCGTGACGCCTTCGAGGAGGATGGTTTCACCGGTCGCAGCATCGGCGGGGGAAGGGGCGTTCGCGACGAGGGCGTGCGCCGCCTCAGCCTGCGCGTCGGATAGCGGCACCCGCGGATGGTCCGGGTCCGGCGGCAGCGCCACCGGCTCGGGCATCAGCGCCACGGTCTCCAGCGCGCCGTCATCGATCAGTCCATCGACCACGCTGAGCGAGACCCCGGCCTCCTTGGCGAGCGCGCTCTTGCCCCGCACCGCGTTGTCGGCAGCCACAGCCATCACCTTGCCGCGGGCGACCGTTTGCCGGGTCGGCGGCTTGCCGGCGGCGCGCACACCGACACGCGGCGCTTCGTTGCGGGCGGCCTCGTCGGGCAGGCGCAGGGCCATGGCGAGCGCCGAACCCTTCGGTGCCAGGGTGTAGCGCGCCAGCCAATCGACCAGCTTGCGCAAAGACTCCGAGAGCGGCGGCGCCTCGACCTTGCCCGTCACCGGCCGCAGGTTTCCCCCCGAGACCCGCTCGTCGAGCCCCCAGACCACGCCGATCGTCTCGCGCGGACCCAACGGCACCTGCACGATGTCGCCCTCGGCGAGGGTCAGCCCGGCCGGCACCGCGTAGCTGTAGGCGGTGTCGAGCGCGAGCGGGATCAGGATCTCGGCGACGGCAGGCATGGAATCATGAGGGAATCACGAGGGCAGTCTGATTTGTTCTATATATGTTCTTGTCGACGAAGGCGAATGCGGCTTGGCCCTTATCCGCGGCTTGGCCCTTATCGGATGTCCGGGAGCCCTCGCGCAACGGGAACGGCCGACAGGCTCACCGCGGCCATCACCCAGAACCCTTTCGTACCGACATGATCGTAGAGGAAGCCCGAGAGCAGCAGCATCAGCGCGGAGGCGAGCCCGAGCCCGAAGGTGCCGTAGACCGTCAGCGCCGTCGCCCGGCGCTGCTCCGGCACGGTCTCCACGATGAGCCGCAGGCAGGCGAGATGCAGGAGCGCGAAGGTCAGCCCGTGCAGCGCCTGGATCAGGACGAGTCCGGGCAGCCAGGAGGTCTGCGCCTGCACCGCCCAGCGCAGCGCTCCGGCAAGCGCCGCGAGCGCCAGCGCCCGATCCGGCCCGATCCGCGCCAGGAGCCGCGGCCCGAGCCAGAGGAACACCGTCACCTCGGCCAAGACCGCTTCCGCCCAGAGCAGGCCCGCCACGCGCGGCCCGATTCCCGTCGCCTGCCAGACGATGACCGCGAAGGCGTCGTGCATCGCATGCGCGCCGATCACGAGGGCAGCGGCGAGAACGAACCGGCGGAAGCGGGCATCCGCGGCAAGTGCCGCGAACCCGCCGCCCGCGTCCTCGGCCGGCCTCGCGGGCACGGCATTCCCCGCGAGGCGCAATGTCAGCGCGGCCCCGGCGGCGAACAGGACGCCACAAGCGAGCGGGCCGGCACCGTAGCCAAAGATCCCGATGATGGAACCGGCAAGGACGGTGGTGGCGATGAAGGCGGCCGAGCCAGCGCCGCGGATGCGGCCGTAGACGGCTCCGTCACGGCTGCCGGCGAGCGCCACCGTATCGGCCAGCGGCGCGAGCGGCGCGGTCGCCGCCGCCTGGGCGAGGGCGATGGCCAACAGCATGGAGCCGTGACCGCCGAGGAAAGCCAGGGTCAGCAACGCCGAGAGGGCAAGTCCTCCGGCCAGGAAGGCCGGCACGGCGCCGTGCCGGTCGGCGAGCCGCCCGATCAGCGGTCCGGCGGCAAGCCGGACCAGCATCGCGGCAGAGAGCAACGTTCCGATTTCGCTCGGTCCCAATCCCCGCGTTTCGAGGAACGCAGGCAGGAAGGGTGAGAGCGCACCATAGGCGCCGTAGAGTGTGGCAAAGAGCAGGAGGAGGCGGCCCGAACCGGTCCGTACGTCGCGCTCCGTGCCTTCCTCCGTCGCCAACACCCCGCGCGCCTCACTGCAGATTCCTGCGGCGACCCTGCCAGGGAATGCCTGCGGATCGAAGTGCGGGAGGCCGCACTCTGCCTGTATCGACGGCCGATCCGCCGTTGACGCACAAGCGTGAACACGCAGAGTTCGTCGGAAGCATTGCGTGTCTCTTCATCGTTGCGTCGAAAAAATTGGACGATGACCGCTCTCCTCTGCAACGCATTCGCCGACGCGACGCTCGCGATGGCTGTACGACCATGAGCGGAACGAGCCCCGACGGGACCGAAGGCGTCCTGCTGCTGCACGGCATCGCCCGCCGGGCCGCCTCGCTCCGCCCGCTCGAGCGCCGGCTGGCACGCGCCGGCTACGTCACCCTCAACCTCGATTATCCGGCGCGGCGGCTCGGATTGGCCGACCTCGCCGAGGGGATTGCGCCCACGGTCGCAGCCTTCGCGGGGGAGGTGACCCGCCTTCACATCGTCACCCATTCCATGGGCGGCCTCGTCGCCCGCGTGCTCCTGGCCCGGCGCCGGCCGGACAATCTCGGGCGCGTGGTGATGCTGGGTCCGCCCAATGGCGGCAGCGAGATTGCCGATGCGCTGCACCGCCTTGCGGCCTACCGCCGCTTCTTCGGCCCGGCCGGCGCCGAACTCGGCACGGAGCGCGGGGCAGCGCAGGTGCGCCTCTTCGGCCGGGTCGATTACCCGCTCGGCATCATCGCCGGCAGCCGCAGCCTCTATCCTCTGGCGTCGCTGCTGCTGCTGCCGGGGCCGAACGACGGACGCGTCACGGTCGCGCGCACCCGCCTCGACGGGATGACCGACCATATCGTGCTGCCGACCGCGCACCCGACGATGATGTGGAACCGCCGCCTGGCCGCCGAGACCCTGCACTTCCTGCGGGAGGGGCGCTTCAGCCGCCAATGAAGGATCGCGCCGCAGGTCGGCCAAGGGCTGGTCCGTAGGAACGAGCCGGCAACCAGCTCTTGGAACGATGCGCGATCCGTTCCATTTTCCTCAAGTCGACAGGCTGCCCTCGCCTTCAAACTGGTCTAAGGAGCGTGCTGCCGACGGTCGCGCTCCGGGGCTCGTCGGCCGTGTGGCGGTCATGCCGCCCGTCTCGACGTGTCACCCGAGATAAAGGGGCCTCCATCGGCCATGAGCAGCCTCGTCACCGCGCCCGGCGCGACCACCCGCCCGCAATCGCAGCTCGTAACCGTGTTCGGCGGTTCCGGCTTCCTTGGGCGCCACGTGGTGCGGGCCCTGGCAAAGCGCGGTTATCGAATCCGCGTCGCCGTGCGCCGGCCCGATCTCGCCCTGTTCCTGCAACCGCTCGGCAAGGTCGGTCAGATCGTCGGCGTCCAGGCCAATCTTCGCTATCCCGACTCGATCCGCCGCGCGGTCGAGCATTCCGATATCGTCATCAACCTCGTCGGCATCCTGCAGGAGTCGGGCAGCCAGCGCTTTTCGAAGCTCCAGACCGAGGGGGCCGGCGAGATCGCCCGAGCCGCCACGGCAGTGGGGGCCAAGCTCGTCCATGTCTCGGCGCTTGGCGCCGATCCGGATTCACCCTCGCTCTACGCCCGCTCCAAGGCGCTCGGCGAGGCGGAGGTGCTGCGCGCCTCTCCTGATGCCGTGATCTTCCGTCCCTCGCTGGTCTTCGGGCCCGGCGACGGCTTCTTCAACCGCTTCGCCTCGCTCGCGACCTTCCTGCCGGCCCTGCCGCTCGCCGGTGCGCAGACCCGCTTCCAGCCGGTCTTCGTCGGCGATGTCGCCGAAGCGATCGCCCGCGCGGTCGATGGGTTGGCGCCCGGCGGTCGGGTCTACGAGCTTGGCGGCCCGGA
>NZ_CP006992.1:1150000-1280000 GCF_001542815.1 Methylobacterium sp. AMS5 | reverse complement strand
CTGATCGGCCTGCAGCTCCTCGCAGTCGCCCTCGGTTCCCATGCCCTGGCGTTGTCGGACGCGTTCTATCGGTCCGGCGCCTTCGTCTTCGGTGGCGGCCATGTCGTCCTGCCGCTTCTGCGGTCCGCATTGGTCGATCCGGGCTGGGTGTCGCCGGACGCCTTCCTCGCGGGATACGGCGCGGCCCAGGCCGTGCCGGGGCCGCTCTTCACGGTCGCCGCCTATCTCGGCGCGGTGGCGCAGCCGGCGCCGAACGGCGTTCTCGGGGCCGGCATCGCTCTCGTGGCGATCTTCCTGCCGGGCCTCCTGCTCGTCTACGGGATGCTGCCCTTCTGGGATGCCGTCCGTGTGCGGCCGGCGGCGCGGGCGGCCATGCGCGGCACCAATGCGGCAGTGGTCGGCATCCTGGGCGCGGCCCTCTACGATCCCGTCTGGACCGGCGCGGTCGGCTCACCCCGCGATTTCGCCCTCGCGGCCCTTGCCTTCGTGCTGCTGACCGCCTGGAAGGCGCCGCCGTGGTGCGTCGTCGTGCTGACGGCGCTGGGCGGTCTTGCCATCGCTTGAGTGCGCGCGGGCAAGGGACCCTTGCCGTGCGGCGGGGTTCGGCGGTCATGGGCGGCGATGGTCTCTCGCGCGGCCCGCGTCCATCGTCTCGGTCAGCCCGTCACGGCCCGTCGCGGTTCGGGGCGGGCCGATACGCCTCGGCGGGGAGATCGCGCGACAGGCTCTCGCCGGTCGAGCGGCCCGGAGCCGGGCTCGGCATCAGGCCGCCTCCCGCGCCCTCGGGCGGTTTCGGCACATCGGTGATGTAGCGCTGCGCCCCCCCCGGTGCCGGACTCGTGACCGGCGGTTCGGACGTCGGGGCGGCGCCCTGCGGCGTCGTGGGGGCGAGGTAGCGGCGGCCACCGCTGTCCGGCGCCGTTGGCGTCGGCGGACGGAGTGGCGCGGCCTGCGGCGGCGCGGCCGGTGCCGGCTTCGGTGCGGCCTCGGCGGGTGGCTCGCTGGGCTTGGGACGTGCGGCCTGCCGTTTCACGGAGGCGGGCCTTTCGCGCCGGACGGCGGAGGAGCGTGGCCGGGCTCCGGGCTCGCCGGGCAGAGAGATGGTCATCCGCTCGACGGCGGCGACGAGATCGTCAAGACTCGCCTGCGCCGTGCGGCATAGCCGGATCCGGAGGGAGAGGGCGCGCCGGCCCGCGGTTGGGGAGACCGACGTATCGAACAGGCCGCCGCGGCTCGCGGCGCGCTGGGCCGCGCTCGCCCGCTCGAACCATTGCCACGCGTAGAGGCAGTCGGTCCCGAGCGCGAGGCCGACCGGGCCGTAACCGTTGCGCCGCGGCGCGACCACGCGCAGGACCTGCCCCGGAAAGCGGACCGCGATCTCGCCGTCGATGCCGAACTGGCTCGGCTTGGCCAGCCGCGGTGGGAAAGCGAGCAGGAGGTCGCCGGTCTCGTTGCGCAGGGCGACCTCGGCATGGTTGCGGCCGTCGCCACCCTCGAAGCGGATGCGCTGGTCGAACCCGTCGCGCACCCGCGTGTCGACGACGCCCGCGACCGGACCGGCGCCGGGCAGGCGCAGGACCGGCGCGGACTGCGCCAGAGCCGGGCCGGCGAGGAGCAGGGCCGGGACCGCCGCGAGGAGGCCGAAGAGACGCGATCTCACGGAAAACCCTTCCCGTTCGGCCCGTTGCCCGACGAGACGCGGGAGGGCACGGAGAAGCGGTCGCTCTCCGGCGTGGCGGCGGCCCGGCCCCGTTCCGCCTGCTGGTCCTGCCAGAGCGTGCCCGGCGGGGGAGGGGAGAGACCCTCCGGCTTGTCGAGGCCGTTATAGCCCGGCAGCAGGGCAAAGCCGTAGCGCTCATAGGGCATCGCCCCGGCCCCGTTGACGCGGCGCGCCACCAGGGGGGGCCGCGCGGTCACGGGCTCGCGGGCGTCGCTGCCGGGCGCGACCGGTTCGGTGAGCACCCGCTGCAGCGCGGCCGGCGGGTAGCGCAGGGGATTGTCGAGAGGCACGCTCAGCGGGAACTCGTTGCGCTGGACCGCCGCCGGCACCGCACCGGTCTGGGCGCCGATCGTGGCCGCATCCGGCCGGGGTACGCGGCCGTAGGAGGGGGCGTCGGGTTTCGGCTCGGGCCGCGCCTCCGCCCGCGCGGGCGGCCGAGGCGGCTGCGGCGCGGCGCAGGGCAGCGGTGGCCCGCCGGGATCCTCACGGAACAGCATGTCGACGACCTTCGGAAACAGGCCGTCATAGCGGTTCACGGTTTCGAGATAGGGGCGCTGGCGCTTCAGCCGTTGCAGCGTCAGGGCGTAGCCGAACACCGTGGTCTCGCTCGGCATCCAGGCGACGGCGCGCTGGAACCATTCGAGCGCCGTGTCGAACTGGCAGGAATTATAGGCGTACCACGCCAAGCCCTGCGCACCCTCGCCGGAAGCGGAGGCGATCACGACCTTGGCGTAGCGCTCGATCCGCGCGGGCTCGATGAAGGGCGGGTTGGCCAGCGTCAGCTTGCGTTCGAGCACGTCGATGAACAGCAGCTCGTTGCCGACGAAGCGGTCGCGCCAGGCATAGGCGACCTCTTCCGCCTCGCGCAGCATGTTCAGCTCGCGCAGGGTATGGGCGAGGCCGTGGGCGACCATGGCGTCGCCGCCGCGGCCGATGGCGAGCTTGAACCACTCCAGCGCCTCGCGGAACTGGCGCCGCTTGTAGGCGTACCAGCCCAGCAGGCCGGTCTGGCTCGGGTCGCCGCTCTTGCGGGCATAGGTCTGGAAGGCGGTGAGGTCGGCCAGGGTCGGCGTCTGGGCCGGCTCGTCGTGCAGGAAGGCGGCGATGCGGGCGCGGGTGATGTCGAGGCGGATCGCGTCGAATTCCGACACGCCCTCCTGATTGGATCCTTGGCTCGCTCCTTGGATCGTGCGCCCCATGGCGATGAGCCGCTCGGCCTGATCCATCTTGAGATGGCTCATCGCCTTCTGGATCGTGGCGAGCCGCGCGCCCGCATCGGCAGGACCATCGAGGACCGACTTGTAGAGATCGAAGGCGTCCTCGCCCGCCCCCGTCGTGGCGAGCGCGTCGGCGATGATCCAGAGACATTCGAGGTCCGCCGTGTCGAGGGCGCTGGGATCGGCGCGGTAGAGGGCGACCACCTCGTCGGCGTTCTTGCCGAGTTCGTTCTTGCCCGTCCCGTTCTTCTCCGCGGTGGTCTTGATGCTGTTGCGGAACTCCGCCCGGCGCAGTTTGCGCGCCAGTTCCTCCGACGGCTGCCAGTTCGGCTCGAGCGAGCGGCGCGCGGCGATGGCCGCGCGCAGATCCTGGAAGCGTCCGGCGGTGAACAGATCCCACAGCGGTGCTTCTTCGGGCGGGCTCGGCTGCAGGGTGTCGAGATCACCCGGCTCGGTCCAGCCGGGATAGAGCCGCTTCAGCCGCGCAATCTCGGCCTTCATCCGGGCGGTCTGCTTCTGCGAGGCGTAGTATCGAAGCGCGCTCTCATCGACCATGCCGGGCGTGACCCCGGTCTCGGGATCGACCACGATCGCGGGCGCGCGGGCGCCGTCGCCGTAGATGAGGCGCGTGGACGATTCCGGTGCCGCGCCGCCCTGAGCTATCGCGGGCGCCGCACTGGCGAGCAGGAGCGCGCCGAGGAGTGCGCCCGATTGCGCGGCCGTCGCGAACGGCCCGGACGTCTGACCCCGGCGCATTCTCTTCCGCCGGGCCGGCGGGCCTTTCGGCGCAGGCCGCCGCGGGCGCGTCAGGATTTCACGCATGACGGATACCGCATCCGGGCGGCGATCAGCGAGAGGAGTTGGAGGGTGGCGGGATAGTAGTTCTGATTGTCCTGCACCGTCCTTAAGGCTTCCGGAAAGGGTGTTCCGTCCGCGGCGCAGGCGGTGATCGCGGAGATCGCCATATAGCCCGGCTCGCTCAGCCACTCGACCGGTTGCCCGTCGCGGGTGTCGACGATCGGCAGGCGCTCGCGCTCGATCCCGCCCCAGAGCGTCTTGAACGGCGCGTAATCCTCCGGCCGTCCGACGCCGGCCCAGGCGAGATAGAGCGGCACCCGGATCGCGTTGTAGGAGAACAGCGGCGGGAAGCCGTCGGCGGGGCGTAAGCTGTCCTTGGCCGAGATCCACTCGGTCGGCAGGCTGCTCGGCCCGAAGCGGGACTGGCGCAGGAAATCGACGCCGCTGCGGATCAGCGAGGCCCAATCGTATTCGGGGGCGACGATCGGCAGCCGCTGGAAGGCGGGGAAGACCCAGTAGGACAGGTTGATGAGCGGTCCGTCGGAGCGCTCGCGGGCCGAGAAGCCGGAGACGGCCGGCAGCAGGACCGGCCCGTGCGGGTCCCTGAACAGGATGGTCTTGCGGCCGAACTCGACGGCGATGCGGCGCGCGGCGGTGCGGTAGGACGGCTCGCCCCAGGCCTCCGCCGCCTCGGTGAGCGCCCAGGCGACCAGGATGTCGCCGTCGGTGGCGTTGTTCATGTCGGAGACCGCCGGGCGGTGGTCGGGCGCCCAGCGCCATGCCAGCAGCTCGTCGGAGCGCACCATGAGGTTGGCGCGGGTCCAGCCCCAGATCCGCTCGAAGGTGGCCCGGTCGCCGGCCGCGACCGCGAGCAGCATTCCGTAGCCCTGGCCCTCGCTGTGGCTGATCAGGCCGTTGGCCGTATCGACGATCCGGCCCTGCTCGGTAATGAATCGCGACCGGTAGGCGCGCCACGCCGCGTCGTCGCCCAGGGTGTTGGCGAGCAGCGGCCCGGAATCGGTCCGCGCCGACGTCTCGGCGCGCGGCGGGCCCGGCAGGGCCGTGGCGGGCGGCACCGTGGTGGCCTCCGTCTGCTGGGGCGCCGGCTGGGGCACCTGGGACGACGTCTCCGGGGATGCCGGCTGTGGCGTCGTCTGTGCGGCGGCGGATCCGGCCGCCGCGAGGGCGAGCGCCGAGGCAACTGCCCATCCGATGATACCCGGGGCGGCGAAGCCGGGGCGGCGCGGTGTGCGGGGGGGCCGCATCAGGAATTCCTTCGACCGAGTTGGCGCACGAGGCCCGTCGTGGCGAGGCCGAGGCACAGAGCCATGAACAGGGTCATGCCGACATAGTAGCCGGGATTGAGTGAGAGCCAGGCCGCCGAGACGAGCCGGAAGTTGGCGAGCGACCACGAGCGGGTCTCGATCAGCGCGACGTGATCGGGCTGGACGGTGGTGAGGGTGCCGTCCGAGGCATCGAGGAAGGCGGCGCGCCCGACGAGGCGCGTCCAGACCACGGGATCGACGAGGCAGGACACCGAGGCCTTGAGCATCGACGGGTTCGGAGCGGTGACGAGCACGGTGGTCTCGCCGAGGCGGGTTCCGCCGCTGTCCTCGGCGATGATCAGCGAGGCGCGGGGATTGACCGGCACGTCTGCCGCCGGCGCCTCGATCAGGCCCGTCACGCCGCTGCGCAGCCGCAGTGCCCCGTTCGCGAGCCGGGTCCAGCCCTCCCGCAGGACGGTGGGCACGAAGGCCGCGCCCGACAGGGTCTGGTCCCAGCGGGCCACGAGTTCCTCGTCGGTCTCCGGGGCCGCCGGCCGCAGCGGGCTTCGCGGCGCGGGCGGCGCCGCAGCGGGGGCGGTCGCGGACGCCGCCGGGGGGGCCGCGGCCACGCTGACCGGCACCGCGGCCGGCGGCAGGGCGCAGCGCATCGGCAGGTTGCGACGCAGCCGGTCGAGGGTCAGCACGCCCTCCGGACCGAACTGGCCCGGTGTCGCCACGGTCTCGGCCCGTCCGCCCCAGATGCGGCGGATCTCTTCGGGATCGAGGCCGACGGACTGGATCGTCACCGGATTGAGGGCGCGGGCGGGCGCCACCACGAGCTTGGCGCCGCTCTCGGTGCCGCCGGCATCGGGCACGAGTTCGAAATCGATGACGCGCTTGGCGGCGATGGCGAGGCGTGCGGCCAGCGTCGCGGCGGCATCCGCGGTCTCGCGGTCCGCAACCGGCAGCACGAGGCGCGGGCGCTGGCCCGGTGCGGTGAAGGGCACGGCCCCCGCCTTGACCGCCGCGAGATCGGGGCTGCGCACCGCCCGGGCCAGGGACGGGATTTCGAGGCGGGTGCGGTCGAGAAAGAGGAAGCGCGGCTGCCGCGCCGCGGGCGAGAGGGTGTCGCAGACCTTGTCCGCCGCGTTCGGAAGCTGCGCGCTGATCTCGACGCTGTTCAGGCCCGGCCGCCACAGGCTCAAGGGCAGGGGGATGGCCTGATCGTCGAACACCTCACCGCGGGCATAGGGCAGCGGCACGCTCGCGGCGTTGCGGCCGTTGATGTCGACGACGATCTGGGCGCTCGAATCGAGCCCGGCTGCGTAGCCGCCGGCCAGGTGCAGCATGGCCTTGCCGTAGTCGGCGGGCACGAAATCGGGCGGAAAGCGCAGCTCGATCCGGGTGCGCAGCAGGCGCCCGTTGAACTCGCGGCTGGTGACGCCGAGGCGCTGCAATTCGAGCCGCTCGCCGCCCTGCACCTCGTAGCCCCGGATCAGGGGCGCGAGCGCCGTGCCCGGCCCGCTGCCGCCGGCATCGCCCGCCGCGGCGAGCTGGGCGGTCGCCGCCCGCACGTCGTCGGGGCCAAGGCCGGTCACGACGAGCGTCGGCGCGCGGTTGCCCCGCGGCGGCAGGAGGGCGAGCCGCGGCCCGGTGATCGGCCCGAGATCCTCGACGCCGTCCGTGCCGCGGATCTCGGCGGCGGTCCCCACGAGCAGGTTGACGCCGCTGCGGCCGGAGAGCGGCGGCCCGAAGCTGACCGCGGGCCGGGCGAGCCGGCTCACGACGGCGAGCGCCTGCACGGCGCCGATCATCCGCTCCAGACGCGGCAGGGTCGGCTTCTCGTTGAGCAGCACGCCCATGGGGAGGGCGCCGCTCTCGTCGGGTTCGAGGGCGGCCAGCGATTTTAGGTCGAGGTCGGCGGCCGGCGCGATCACCAGCCCGGAGCGCGAGGGATCGATCTGGGTCCAGAGCTCGTAGGTCGCCTCGATCGCGCAATCGACCCGGTGGCGCTGGCTCGCCGTCAGGGTCACGGCGTTGTAGCCGGCCTTGAGGACGCCGTCGGGAATCGCGAATTCCACGACCTTGACGGCGCCGGGGGCCTGAATCCGGGTCCAGCCGACCTTGGTGCCGTTGACGAGGCCGGTGAGTTCCGAGCCCTCCGGCGCCACCGAGATCGCCGAGAGGTAGGAGACGCGCAGCCGTGCCGCGCCCCGCGCCTGCCCCTCGGTGAGGTAGACCGGATATTGCAGCACGTCCTCCTCGCCCGAGAGGCGGAAGCCGCGGGTGCCGGCGGGCAGGCGGCGGGCCGGGGCGATGGTCGCCTGGATCTGCGGGCGGCGTCCGCCGTCGGCGCTGTCGGGGGCCGACGGGCGGCCTTGCGCCGTCGGCGCCGGGGCGGCGGACGAGGTGGGGCCTCGCGCGGGGGCTTGAGCCGGCGCCGGGCTCTGCTTTCGCAGGGCGTCTCCGGTCGGCGGCACCGTCAGGCGCTCGGCCGGACCGGTCCCGAGGAAGCTCTGCGCGCGGGCCGGCGCCCCGCCCATGAGCAGCGTGCAGACGAGCGCGACGGCCAGGGCCGGCGTCCGGGGGGCACGGCGCGCGGGTCCGAGGCCGGCTCCTGGAAGAGGCTGCACCGTCATCGCGCTCACGCCGTGCCCGTGCCGCGCCCGGTCCGACCGGCGAGCGCGCGCTCATTCTCGTAATCGAGCATCATGCGCACCCAATCGTTCGAGGCGCGGGCAGGCGGGTTGGCCGAAGGGCTGGAGGAGGGGGCGGGCTGCGCGTTCACCGGGGCCTGAGCCGTCGGGGCTGGGCTTCGCGTCTCGGCCGGCACAGGCTCCCTTGGAGCCTGTGGGGCGGCCTGGAACGCGTAGGCCTGCACCGCTGGCGCAAGCAGCGGCTCGGGCAGGTTCGCCCCGGTCGGCGCCTGTTCCGGGGCATCGTAGATCGGCGAGGTGCCGTCGATCACCGGCGCCACCGCCGGCCGCGCGTCGGCGGCGAAGGCGTAGCGCACGGCGCGGAACGGCTCGGAAAGGCCCCACCAGATGAATTGCAGCGTGCCGGTCAGGATGTCCTTGTGGCGGCGGCGGCGCATCTGGAAGCGGCGCATCGCCTCCGCATCGCCGTACATCAGGCCGGCGAGCGCCACGTAGTCCTGCGGGCGCAGGCGGCCGAAGCTCAGGCGGGCGAAGGCCTCGTCCTTGGCGCGGTCGATCCGCTCCAGGGTCACCGGCAGGGCGCCGGCCGGGCGCGCGCCCGCCACCGGGATGACGGTGAGCGCCCCCGTGAGCTTGCGGTGTCCGCCCTCCGTCGGCAGCAGGGCGGCGGGCAGGCGCACCGTGCAGGCTTCGGCCGAGACCCGCTCGATCGACACGTCGATGGCCCGGCCGCCCAGCGTGATCTGGCCGCGCCGGTTGATGGCCAGCGAAGGAGCCCGCTCCAGTTGGCGGCGCTCGGCGCAGACCCCGAGGGCTGCGCCCGCGGTCAGCAGGTTGAAGAAGTTCCACAGGCCGACCACCAGCATCAGGTTGGTCACGCCCGGCTCGAACAGGTAGCGCCACGTCGCGACCGCGCAGCCCGCCGCCAGCAGCCCGTAGACGGCGAAGAACGGGAGCGAGGCCGACGAGAGATGGTCGTGGTCGAGGCTGATCCCCTTGTCGGTGACGTTGAAGGTCGGCTTTCGCGGCGACCAGATCACCGAGACGATGGCCTTCGACAGATAGAGGCCTTGAACGTATTCGTAGAGCTCCGAGACGAAGGGCCAGCGGAACTTGCCGTAGACGTAGTTCTGCATCATCAGGTTGATGACGATGTAGGTTGCCGTATAGGCGATCGATTCATCGACGCTGGCAACGAAAATCTTCAGATCGAAGAAAATGTGCAGCAGCGGCGCGAACATGAAAATCAGCCGCGGCACGGGGAAGAACCAGAACGTCATGCTCGAGAGGTAGGCGATCTTCTGGATCGGCTTGAGCCCCTTCTGCAGCGCGGGGTTCTTCAGGAGCAGGATCTGGAACATGCCCTGGCACCAGCGCGAGCGCTGGCCGATGAAGGCCGAGAGCGTCTCCGGCTGGAGGCCGGCGATCAGGGGCTTGTCGACATAGGCACTGGTCCAGCCGCGGGAATGCAACTCGAAGGCGGTCTCGCAATCCTCGGTGATGGTGATGCCGGAGAATCCCCC
Source organism: Methylobacterium sp. AMS5 (assembly GCF_001542815.1). Taxonomy (GTDB): domain Bacteria; phylum Pseudomonadota; class Alphaproteobacteria; order Rhizobiales; family Beijerinckiaceae; genus Methylobacterium. The sequence continues at coordinate 1,270,820 of NZ_CP006992.1, read as the reverse complement.
GGCCTCGTCGAGGGCGGTGCGGCGCAGCAGGGCGGCGGAGCCGCAGAAGAACGAGCCGTTCCACTTGTCGAGCCCGCGCTGCGTCACCGCGTAGAACATCTCGTTCTCCGACGGCATCCGCTCGAAGGTCTTCAGGTTCCGCTCGATCGGGTCCGGGTTCAGGAAGGCGTGCGGGGTCTGGACGAGGAAGAGCTTCGGGTCTTCGGCGAAGTAACCCACCGTCTCGCTCAGGAAGGAGCGGAACGGGACGTGGTCGGCATCGAGCACGACGACGATCTCGCCGGTGGCGAAGGCGAGCCCGTTGTTGAGGTTGCCCGCCTTGGCGTGCTCGTTGCGGGCGCGGGTGAGATAGCGGCAGCCGAGTTCCTCGGCCAGCACCGTCAGCTCCCGCCGCCGGTCGCGGGCGGCCTTGGCCTTCTCCGGGTTGGGGTCGGCGCATTTCTGGTCCGAGCCGCCGTCGTCGAGAAGCCAGACGTTAAGCTTGTCGGGCGGGTAGTTCATCTGGCGCGCGGCCGCCAGCGTCATCGCCAGGATGGCGGCGTCCTCGTTGTAGCTCGGCACGAACACGTCGACCGTCGGCAACTCGGCCGCGCGCGCCGCCGGGGGCGGGGGCCGCTTGAGCGGGTCGGCGTTGATGATGAGGCTCACGAACAGGATGAAGACGCAGTACAATTCGCCCACGAGCAGCAGCAGGCCAAAGCCGAAGCTGACCGGATCGCCGGGGGAGGGCAGCGTATCGGTGACCCGCCACAGGATGTAGCGGAGCACCACGAGGCTCCCGAGCGCCAGGAATACGAAGCGAGTGCGCGGCCCGTCGAGGAACAGCCACAGCACGATCATCGCCGCCATGGCGGCGAGACTCATGGCGAGCTGGTTCTGCGTCCCGACCGGTTGGCTCAGCAGGATGAGGCCGGCAACCGTCGTCCCCATCCAGGCCAGCCACCGCAGCGCACGTATCACACTCGCCACCCCTGCCTCGTGGACGGATCCATCATGAAAATACGACGATTTCCGGATGCGTTCACGACGCCGCCGTCCCGCTCTGCGAACAAGGTTGATTTTGCGATGCAGAGCGTAGCGTCATCCGGAGAAAATGTCCGAAGATTCAGCAGAAATTCCGCGAAAATGACATGCGGTTGCGAGGAATGTCTTCCTGATACGGAAGCCATTCTTCGCTTGAGACAGCATTACTTTGCCGTGAGACGCGGAGACAAGGCGGCGGATTGTCCTCGTTGATCCAAGTGCTTGGCTTCGGCCGGCGGTCCGCCCGCTCTAAAAGTTCGCGCGCGCCTCGATGCTGGAATAGTAGCCCGTGCCCTGGACGCGGTCCCGCACGTAGCCGGCCGCGAGCGACATCTGGACCGGGCCGAAGCTCAGGCCCGAGAGATGGGCGCCGACGCGGTACTGGCGGAAGAAGTCGTCGCCGAGGAACAGCGCCTCCGGGCCGATATAGACGCCGTCGGCGACCATGTAGCCGACGCGGAAACGGGAATAGTAGGCGTTGAACTTGGTCGAGTAGGAGCCGTAGGCCGAGACCATGGTCCGGTCGGTCGGCGTGGCGTAGAAGTTTCCGGCGACCTTCAGGCCGACGCCCGTTCCGACGACCGGGTTGCCGGGGTCGGGGATCGAGAGCTGGTTGCTGCGGACGTTGAAGCCGACATAGCCGGCGAGCGCTGCCTCCCGCCAGATCCACTCATAGCCGGTGAGCAGCGAGCCCTCCTGCTGGTAGCCGGTGACGCGGGCGCCGACGGCCTGTCCGGGATAGGAGTAGGTGCCGGCCACGGCCTCGACGCGCACGCGCGCGCCGCTCACCGTCGGCGGGCTGCCGAGTGCCGTCGTCACGGTGACGGAGCCGAAGGCCGAGGAGTTGGAGGTGATGCTGGTCGAGCCATCGACGGCCACCGCCCAACTGTCGTCCACCGCCTGCGCTTGCGCGCCGGTGTACCAATCGACGCTCGCGGCCGCGGCCGCGGCCGCGGGGGCCGGAGCCGGCAGGTCGGCGGCTCGGGCCGGGGCGGCGATCACGGCCGCAAGCCCGCAGGCAAGAATACAGAGATTCCCGGGAGCCCGTTGATGGTTGCGAGAAACCACAGCCATTCGATCCTCGGATACGCACACGCTACGCACCGATTTATCGGGGCCCACGGTTAACAAGAGCCTCTCCGAAACCAGGAAAGCCTGATTCATCTCGGCCGAGATCTTGTCAGGCATTCACGATGCCGGGTGGATTCAGGCCGCCCGGGCCTGCGGGGCCGCCGCGCTCAGCACCGCCGCGAGATCGTCGGGGCGGAACGGCTTGTCCAGTTGCAGGAACTGCCGCGCCGCGGCCGGCAGATGCCCGTGGGGACTCGCCAGGATGATCCGGATGTCGGGATAGCGCTCGACCACCGTCGCGGCGAGCTGGAGGCCGGTCATCACCGGCATCGACTGGTCGGCGACCATGGCGTCGTAATCCGCGCTCTCGCCGAGCAGCGCGAGGGCGTGCTCGCCCGAGGCAGCCTGAACCACGTCGTGGCCGAGATCGGCCAGCGCCTCGGCGAGGCTCGCCCGGACGAGGCCGTCGCTCTCCACCAGGAGGACGCGCAGGGGGGAGTGCCAGAGGGCCGGCTGCTCCGGCTGCCGCTCGGCGGCCCGCAGCCAGATCTCCGCGACGAAGGCGTCCTCGCCGGTCCCGTCGGAGACGGGGCGCCAGCCGGCGTCGATCTCTTCGAGGAGCCGGGCCACCGTCTGCAGCGAGCCTGGGCAGGGGGTCCGCGCCGTCCGGCCGGGCTCGTGCTGTCCGCTGGCGACGAGGAGGCGCACGTAAGCGCCCGGCGGCAGGCCGAAGCCCGTCTCCGTCTCGGTCACCTCCTCGGCGGCCCCGACCGCGAAGCCGTGCAGCCCGTGATCGCGGAAGTGGAAGGCGAGGTTGAGCAGGACGAGTTCGAGGATCCGCTCGGCGCACAGCACCTTCGGCAGGTCGCCGGGCACGCGGTTGATGACTGGCACGTCGCGCAGCACGTTGGCCCCCATGAAGGCGAGGGCGGCCTCGACGCTCGTGCCGACGTCGCACTCGGCCAAAGCCTCGCCCTCGCCGCGCACGAGCCCGAGCATCCGCCGGGTCAGCGCCGCCCCGCGCTCGGCGCCCGCGAGCGCCGCATCGACGAGGCGTGCCGGCTCCGGGTTCAGGCCGTGACGCCGGCGCACGGTCGCGAGGTTGGCCTGCACGATCGTGAGCACGTCGTTGAAGTCGTGGACGATGCCGTCGGTCACGCGGCGCAGGATCGCGTTGCGCCGCCGCTCGTTCAGGCCCGAGGGCGTCTCCGACACGCCGCCCTCGATCGCCCGGCTCAGGGCGTGGATGCGGCTGCCGTCGCCCGCCGCGCGCAGGAAGCGCACCAGCACCCGCCGCTCCGCTTCGGGAACGGGCTCGGCGCCGTCGGCGCGGGCGCGCAGCACCACGTCGTGCGGCCCGTCGGCCCGGCGCGCGGCCTCGAGGGTGAGATCGAGGAGGGCGTGGTCCTCCGGCTCGAACCATTCGGCGAGGTCGGACAGGTCGGTGGCGTGGTCCGAGGCCGTCGCCGTCCCGGTCCGGTCGGAATCCGACCAGACGACCTGGCGCGTCTCCGGGTCGATCTCCCAGCAGGTCCAGCCGGACATCGCCTCGAAGGTCTGAAGCCGGCCTTTGATCCGGTCGAGACCGGTTCCCGCCAGCGCCAGCGCCGCCTCGCGGCTCTGGGAGCGGCCGGCGACCGCTTCGGTCAGCGCCGCGATCTCGCGCACCGGGGAGGCTGCAGCCTCGTCCGGCCCGGCCTCGCCCTGGGCGAGGCGTTGCAGCGGCTGCGCGGCGCGGCCCCCCATGGCGTAGCCGAGCCCGGCGGCCGCGCCCACCACGGCGAGCGCCAGCGCCAGGATGCGCCCGTCGGGCAGCAGACCCGCCGCCACGCTCGGCGGCGCATAGGCGGTCACCACCCAACCGGGAGAGCTGAGTTCGCGCCCGCCCTGGACGGGCGCGGAGGCCGAGCGGTGCTCGCCCCAGGGCGCGGACGCGGTGCCCGCGAGCAGCCGCCCGTCGGCGCCGCTCACGGTGAAGGCGATCGTTTCGGGCAGGTCGAGCGCTCGGCGCAGGCGGGGGCCGATCTCGAGGAAGGCAGGGCCGGCGCGAAGCTGGATCCGGTCGGAGCGTCCGGGCATCCCGAGGGAGAGGACGACATCGAAGGGTGCCGTCTCGTCCCCCTGGGTTGCGATGACGACCTCGGCGTTGCGCGCCCGCGCGAACCAGGGCTGCCGGGCGACGCTGCTGCCGGGCCGGCGCGGATCGGCGGCGGCGCGCACGCTGCCATCCGCGCCGATCAGCGCGGCATCCCCGTAGCGCGGGTTGAGCGCGAGCCAGTCCCGGAGCAGGGCCGAGCGCTCGGCCTCACCCAGCGTCGGATCGCCGGGGCGCAGCAGCAGCGCGACGGTGCGCGCATCCGCGACGCTGCCGTGCAGCTCCGCATCGACCGCGTCCGCGAAGGCGCGCGCGCCCGTCATCGCGGCACGCTGCGCGCCGTCCGTGGCGGGGCCGGCCCCGAGCATGGCGGTCCCGATCCAGGCGAGCCCGAGCGCCGCCGCCGCGATCAGGGCGAGCTGGGCCGCGTTCAGCACCTTGAGCGAGATCCGGACGGAATCCAGCATGCGGGGGCTCCGCCGGCACAGCTTGCCGGCCGCAGGGAACCGGGATTGGTATTCCTGCCCTTTAGACGAGGCCGCGAAGCGCTTAAGAGCCGGTTAATGCTGGCGGCATTCACCGCCGGACGGCCCGGTGTTGCCGGGAAGAGCCTCGCCCCGCACGCGAGAAACATCGAAAGCTATTCAGCGGGCCGGCAAACCGGCAGCCTCCTCGAATCGGATGTGACATCGCCCGACCGCCTTTCGAGGGTTTTGTGGTTTTTGTGGCATAGACGTTGCGAGGATGCGTCGGCTGGCCGTGAGGGCCGGTGACGGCGAGCACGAGCGTTTCCCCCCAACGCCCCCGCGGGGGCGGCTCTCGTGAGCGATTCCACCGGGACGGGATCGGCCTCGCCGTCTTCAAGGATGCGGAGCGCGAGATCGAGATGAACGCAATGGCCCTTTCCGTCGCCGTCGCCCCCGAGATGACCGAGGATGCGCTGGCGGCGCGGCTGATCGAGATGACGGTCGAGGATTGCCAGCGCGCCTTTGCCGAGGGCAGCGTCACCGCGGAGGCGCTGGCCGAAGCCTTCCTGGCGCGGATCGAGACCTACAACCCGCGCTACAAGGCGCTCATCGTGATGAATCCGCAGGCACTCGATGACGCCCGCGCCATCGATGCCCGCCGTGCGGCGGGCGAGGCGCTGGGGCCGCTCGCCGGGGTGCCCGTCGTCATCAAGGACACGATGGACATGGCCGGCCTGCCGAGCACCGGCGGCTGGCACTTCCTCAGCGCCGAGGCCGGCGGCGTCGATCTGATCCCGGCCACCGACGCGCCGGTGACGGCGCGGATGCGCGCGGCCGGCTGCGTCATCCTCGGCAAAACCAACGTGCCGGTCCTGAGCCACACCGGCAGCCACGCCAACGACTCGTGGGCCGGCCCCACCCTCAACCCGGCGGCACCCGACCGCATTCCCGGCGGCTCCAGCGCCGGCACCGCCACGGCGGTGGCCGCGAGCCTCGCCATCCTCGGGCTCGCCGAGGAGACCGGCGGCTCGATCCAGAACCCGGCCTCGGCGCAGGGCCTGGTCGGCATCAAGCCGAGCTTCGGTCTCGTGCCGAATGCCGGCGTGATGCCGCTGGCCGGCAGCACCCGCGACGTGGTCGGGCCGATCGCCCGCTGCGTGCGCGACGCCGCCCTCACCCTCGACGCGCTCGCCGGCTATTCCTCGGCCGATCCCAAAACCGTGGCCGGCATCGGCAAGCGCCCGGCCGCGGGCTACGCGGCGGGGCTCGACGCGGGCGCGCTGGCGGGCAAGCGCCTCGGCCTCTACGGACCCGGCTGGCGCGACCTGCCGCTCTCGGAAGAGGCGAGCGCTCTCTACGCACGGACGCAGAAGGAACTGGAGGCGGCCGGCGCCACCCTGGTGGCCGACCCCTTCGCCGGCACCGAGTTCGCCGCCATCGCCGAGCCGACGCCGGGCCTCGTCTACTTCGACGCCCGCGGTTTCGAATCCGCGCCCTACGATCTCCAGCTCTATCTGGAGCGGATGGGGCCGGACGTGGCGATCCGCAGCTTTGCCGCCTTCGCCGAAGCGACGAAAGCCGAGGACGCGTTCGCGCCGGGCGGCGTGCTGCATCCGATCACCAACCTGCCGGGGCTCGCGCCCTGCCTCGCCGACCCGGCGAGCCCGCCCGACCTCTCCGACTTCCTCGCCGCCCGCGAGGCCTATCTCGCTTTGTTCGACCGGGTGATGGCGGAGCACGGGCTCGACGCCCTGGTCTTCCCGCAGATGCGGGCCGAGCTGCCCCCGCTGCACGGCCCCGGCACGCTGCTCGAGACCACGGTCTGCGAGATCAATATCGCCGGCTTGCCTGGGGTGACGCTGCCGGCGGGCGCCTACGCCTCCGGCGCGCCGTTCAACCTGATCTTCGTCGGCCGGATGTGGAGCGAGGGCGACCTGCTCGCCTGCGCCTACGCCTACGAGCAGGCGACGCATCACCGCCGCGCCCCGGCCCTCGACGCCTGATTCTCTTCTCGGTCCGGGCAAGAGCCCGTCCGGCCCCAATCGGCCGGACGGGCTTGTTGCGTGGTCTTGCTGCGTGGGCTTGCACGCTGCGGCCCTTGCACGCTGTGCACGTCCTGAAATTGTGCGCGACCGTTTCACGGCCGCGGCGCTATCTTGGCCCTGAACGGGGACAGGGCCGGGATGCTGACCGATCATCGCCACGAGGAAATTCTCTCGCAGCTTGCGCAGACGGGACGCGTCGGCGTTACCAGCATCGCCGCCACCCTCGCGGTCTCCGACGAGACGATCCGGCGTGACCTGAAGATGCTGGAGGAGCGCGGGCTGCTGCGGCGCATCCACGGCGGCGCCGTGCGGCCCCGCCTCGATCAGGAGCGCCCGCTCACCGAGCGCAGCGGGCTCAACAGCCGCGAGAAGGGCCGCGTCGCCGCGCTCGCCGAGGGGCTGGTGGAGGACGGGATGTCGATCTTCATCGACACCGGCACCACCACGCTGGCCCTTGCCCGGCGGCTCACCACCCGCAAGCTCACGGTGACGACGAACTCGATCGACCTCGCGCTGCTGCTGGCCGACAGCCCGGCGCGGGTGAATTTGACGCCGGGCCGGCTGCGGCCGAACGACAACGCGCTCGTCGGCTACGACACCGTGGACTATGCCCGGCGCCACTTCTTCGACCTCGCGATCATGGGCATCGCCGCCTGCGACCTCGCGCAGGGCTGGATGGACTACGAGGAGCACGAATCCGTCCTGCGCCGGGCGCTGCGGGGCCAGACCCGGCGGGCGGTGCTGCTCGCCGATTCCCGCAAGTTCGGGCGCCAGGCCAACCTCCAGACCTTCGATCTGGCCGCGCCGCTCACCGTGGTGACCGACCGCCCGCCGCCCGAGCCCTTCGCCGAGCGCTTCAGCCGGCACGATGTCGATCTGATCTGCGGGTGAGGCCGGTGGCTTGGAGACGGCGCCTCGATCCATGGGTTCACGGCGTCGGAAGCGTCGTCGTGACCTCGGGCGGGGTCTCGCGCACGGCGCGCAACTCGTACCAGAGGGCGTTGAGCACGCCGACCGCGGCGGCCAGTCCGAGGCCGAGGATCCAGGCGAAGTACCACATCGTCGCGAGTCCTGATGCGAGAGCAAGGGGCCAGAAAAGCAGGCCCCGGCGCCGCCGGGGCCGGGATCGTCAGTAGGCGGCCGAGCCGGGGGCGGTGATGTCACGCTCCGAGACCTTGCCCCACAGCACCCGGTAGACCCAGGCGGTGTAGGCGAGGATGATCGGCAGGAAGACCACCGTCGCGATCAGCATGTTGCGCAGGGTCGCCCGGCTGGAGGAGGCGTCGAACACGGTCAGCGCGTGGCCTGGATTCGTGCTTGAGGGCAGGATGACCGGGAACATCGACAGGCCGACGGTGGCGATGATGCAGGCGATGCCGAGGCTGGAGGCCAGGAGGGTCAGCCCCTCGTGCCGGGCGCGGAAGCCCAAAGCCGCCAGCAGCGGACCGGCGATGCCGAGGAGCGGCACCAGGGCGAGCGCGGGATGGGCCCGAAAGTTGGCGAGCCACGCGCCGGCATCCGCCACGACCGCCTTGGTCAGCGGGTTGGACGGGCCGTCGCCGGGGAGCGGGCTCACCACCCGGTAGCCGCCGAAGGCGCCGGCCCAGATCAGGAAGCCGCCGAGGGCGAACAGGGCAGCGGTGGCGAGCGCCGCCTTCCCGCCGGCCGCGCGGGCGCGCTCGGCGACCGGCCCCTCGGCCTTGAAGGCGAGCCACGCGGCGCCGTGCGCCACCAGCATCGCCAGCGAGACGAGGCCGCAGAGCAGCGCCAGCGGGTTGAGCAGGCCGAGCAGGCTGCCCCCGTAGATCGGGCGAAGGTCGCCCGTGAAGTGGAAGGGCACGCCCTGGAGCACGTTGCCGACGGCGACGCCGAAGATCAGCGCCGGCACCGCGCCGCCGACGAACAGCGCCCAATCCCAGCGGGAGCGCCAAGCCGCACTCGCCCGCTTGGAGCGGTACTTGAACGCCACCGGCCGCAGGATCAGGGCGAACAGCACGAGGAACATGGCGAGGTAGAAGCCGGAGAAGCTCAGCGCGTAGAGCGCGGGCCAGGCAGCGAAGATCGCGCCGCCGCCGAGCACCAGCCAGACCTGATTGCCTTCCCAGGTGGCGGAGACGGTGTGGATCGCCACCCGCCGCTCGACATCGGTGCGCCCGACGAAGGGAAGCAGGGCGCCGACGCCGAGATCGAAGCCGTCGGTGACGGCAAAGCCGATCAGCAGCACGCCGAGCAATACCCACCAGATCAGGCGTAAGCTTTCGTAGTCCGAGAGAAGGGCGAGCATGGAGGGAAATTCCTCAGGGGAGGGGCCGGCGCGACGGCAGGGGCGGCCGGCTAGGAGTGCCTCACAAAACTCCCGATCTCTGACCGTTCTCGCTTTGGCGAGGACGGCCCAGCGGGAGTTTTGTGAGAGACACGAAGGGGGAGAGGGCTATTCGGCGGCGACGAGGCCGGCCTCGCTCCGGTTCGTGCCGGCGCCGGGGAAGAGGGCGGCCGGGTCCTCGGCCAGGATCTCGGGCCCCTTGGCGATGGCACGCAGCATCAGCTGCACCTCGATCACCGCGAGCACGCCGTAGACCAGGGTGAAGCCGGCGATGGTGATGAGGAGGGAGGGGATGCCGAGTTCGGAGGTCGCGAGCGCGGTCGGCAGCACGCCCTCGATGATCCAGGGCTGGCGGCCGAACTCGGCGACGAACCAGCCGAACTCGATCGCGATCCAGGGCAGCGGCAGGGCGAAGAGCGCGGCCCGGAACAGCCAGCGCGGCGCCTCGGCCTCGCGGGCGGTGTACCAGAGCGCGGCGCCGAACAGGCCGATCAGCAGGAAGCCGCAGGCCACCATCGCCCGGAAGCTGAAGAACAGCGAGGGCACGTGCGGCACGGTGGACCACGCCGCCCTGTCGATATCCGCGTCGGTCGCCGTCCGTGGATCGCTGATCAGCGGCTTGAGGAGCTGCGCGTAGCCGAGGTCAGTTTGCGTCCGGGCGAACTCGGCGCGGGCCGCCTCATCCGTGCGGTCGGCCTTGATCCGCTCCAGCGCAGCGTAGGCGACGAGCCCGTTGCGGATGCGGTCCTTGGCGTGCCCGACCAGTTCGGTGATGCCGGGGATCTCGGTCGACAGCGAGCGGGTGCCGATCAGGCCCATCGCGTAGGGGATGTGGAGCGCGTAGCGGGTGGTGCGGCTCTCCAGATCCGGGACGCCGATTGCCGTGAAGGCGGCAGGCGCGGGCTCCGTGTGCCACATCGCCTCCATGGCGGCGAGCTTCATCTTCTGGTGGTCGGTGACGGCGTAGCCGCTCTCGTCGCCGAGCACGACGACACTGAGCGCCGAGGCGAGGCCAAAGGCCGCCGCGATGGCAAACGAGCGCTTGGCGAGTTCGAGATGCCGCCCGCGCAGAATGTAGAAGGCCGAGACGCCGAGCACGAAGACCGCGCCGCAGACATAGCCGGCCGAGACCGTGTGGACGAACTTCGCCTGCGCCACCGGATTGAAGATCACGGCGCTAAAATCGGTCACCTCCATGCGCATCGTGTCGGGGTTGAACAGAGAGCCGACCGGGTTCTGCATCCAGCCGTTGGCGATCAGGATCCAGAGTGCGGAGAAGTTGGTGCCCAGCGCCATCAGCCACGTGACGATGCAGTGGGCGAGCGCCGTGAGCTTGTCCCAGCCGAAGAAAAACAGCCCGACGAAGGTCGCCTCCAGGAAGAAGGCCATCAGGCCCTCGATGGCGAGCGGGGCCCCGAACACATCGCCGACATAGTGCGAATAGTAGGCCCAGTTCATGCCGAACTGGAACTCCATGGTCAGGCCCGTGGCCACACCCAGGGCGAAGTTGATCCCGAACAGGAGGCCCCAGAACTTGGTCATGTCGCGCCAGATCTTGCGGCGCGTCATGACGTAGACCGTCTCCATCATGGCGACGAGAATCGAGAGTCCGAGCGTCAGCGGCACGAACAAGAAGTGGTACATCGCCGTCAGCGCGAATTGCAGGCGCGACAGATCGACGAGCAGCGGATCGGTCATGGGAGGCTCCTTGTCCGACGCTGCCTGTCGCGCCGCCGCGCTTGGCGATCCTTGACGCAGATCAAGGCCGCTCTCGCGGCCCCCGCCGCACAAGGCGGTATGACCCGACGATCCCCCCGCGCCCGATCCGGCCGCGCCAGCCTTGAGCCCGCGGCGCTCGCCCTCGCCCGCGGTGTGGCGCGGGCCGGCCTCTCGCGCCTCCACGGCCTCCAGGCCCTGCGTTGTGCCGCGACGCTCGGGCTCGCCGTGGCGCTGGCGCGGCTCGCCGGCACGCTGATCGAGACAGGGCAACTCGACGCGATCGCGCTCGGCCTCGCCGGGGCCTGCCTTCTCGCGGGTGCCGGCCTAGCGAGCGCGATCGAGGCGCGCAGTGCCGCCCTGGAGGCGGAGGTCGCCGTTGCGCTGATCGATGCCGCCGAGGCGCGGCTTGCGGGCATGCCGGCCCGCGCCGCCGCTGACCTGCCGCGCGGGGCGGTGATCGCCGGCCTGCAGCGGCACCCGGGGGCGCTCGCCCGCCTCGTCGTCGGCCACGCCGCGGCGCGGCGGATGATGGGGCTCGGGCCGGTGCTGACGGCGGGAGCGGTCGCCGTCGTCTCGTGGCAGGCGGCTCTGGCGCTGCTCCTCGCCACCCCGGTGATGATCGTGTTCTTCGCCCTCGTCGGCGGCATGATCCGCGACCGGGCCGCGGCCCAGGAGGCGGCGCTCGGGCGCCTCGCCACACAGTTCGCCGACCGGGTGCGGACGCTGCCGACGATCCTCGCCGCCCACGGCCTGCCCCGCGAGATGGCCAAGCTCGACCGGTGGCTCCAGGCCTATGCCGACGGCACCATGGGCGTCCTGGCGGTGGCCTTCCTCAATGCGGGCGTGCTCGACTTCTTCGCCTCGCTCGCCATCGCGATCCTGGCGGTATTCCTCGGGCTCGGCCATCTCGGTCTCGCCGAGATTCCTGGTTTTGCGCATCTGGCGCTCTGGCAGAGCCTGCTGATCCTGCTGCTCGCACCCGAGTATTTCCTGCCGTTCCGCCGCTACGCCGAACTCTACCATGCCAAGGCCGAGGGTGAGGCCGCCGCCGAGGCGCTCGCCGGGGTGTTTTCGGAAGAAGCCGAGACGAGGCCCGAACGCGGCTTGGCTCCGGCGATGCCGGGCGCCCGCGGCCTCGTCCTGCCCCATGCCGGGCCGGTCCCCGATTTCGACCTGCCGGAAACCGGCCTCGTCGCGCTGACCGGGCCGAGCGGGGCCGGCAAGTCCACCCTGCTGCGGATGCTGGCCGGTGTCGAGGCGCCGCTTTCCGGGGCCGTCCGCTTGCCGGGGCCCGGCCGTCCGGCGACCTGGGTCTCCCTCGACACGCCGATCCCGGCCGGCACGCTCGGCGCGGCCATCGCGGACGGCACCCTCGCGGCGCCCGAGGCCGTGGCGGCGGCCGCCGCGACCCTCGGCCTGGGCGACGATTCGCACTGGCCCGGCGGCCTCGATGCCCCCGTGCGGGCGGGCGCTGAAAACCTCTCCGGCGGCCAGCGGGTCCGTATCGCCGTCGCGCGCCTGCTGCTGCGGCCGGGCACCGCCTTCTGTGACGAGCCGACCGCCAAGCTCGATCCCAAGAACGCCGCGCGGGTGCGCCAAGCCTTGGCCTGTGCCGCCCGCACCCGCCTCGTCATCGTGGCGACCCACGACCCCGCGCTGGCGGCGATGGCCGACCGGCGCATCGCCCTCGGGGCCATCCCTTGCGAGAGGCAGGCCGCGTGATGCGCACCCGCTCCGATACGACGCCGGCCGGTTTCGGCCGCGCCGTAACGTCCCGAGCTTGGACCCTCGCCTTCGCCCTCGCGGCGCTGGCGCTCGCGGCGAATCTCGCGCTGGCCGGCACTGCCGTGACCTTCCTGGCCGCGGTGGCCTTGGCCGGCACCGGGCCGGCGGCCTTCGCCTTCAACTTCCACCATCCCGCCGCTCTGGTGCGCCTGTTCGCGCTGCTGCGCACGGGCGCGCGCTACGGCGAGCGCATGGCCGGCCACCGCGCGGCGCTGACCGATCAGGTCCGCCGCCGCGCCGGCCTGTTCGCGGCCTTGGCGCGGGCGCCGGAGAGCCGCGGCGCCGGCTGGCAACTCGGACGACCGGAGCGCCTCGCCGACTTCATCGATGACGTCGCCGACATCGACTACGCCCGGCTGCGCGTCGGCTTTCCCCTCGCCACGACCGGCGCGGCGCTTGCCGGTCTCGTGCTCGCCACGGCCCTCGTGGCGCCGCTCGCGCTCCTTCCCGTCGCGGCGCTCGCGCTGGCGGGCGGCCTCGTGGCCCGACACGCGCTGACGCGGCTCGCGGCCATCGAGGCGTGGGTCCGCCGCGCGAGGCGCACCGCCGCCGCCGATCTCGGAGCGGCTTTGGCGGGCGCGGTTCCCCTCGACGCCGAGGGGCAGCGCGGCCCGGTCCTGCGGATCGCCCTCGATCCCCTGCGCGATGCCGAACGCGAGGCCGCCTGCGGACGGCGCGCGCTCGCCCGGCTCGAGGCCGTGCTGGCGCTGGCCGGCCCCGCCATCGCCCTGGCCGTGCTGCTCACGCCCTGGAGCGCGGGCGCCCGCGGTACCGCGCTCTTGCCCGCCGCCTTCCTGGCCTTCACGTGGCTCGCCCTCGCGGAGCCGATCCTGTCCCTGCCGCGGGCGCTGCTCGGCTCCGTCCGCGCCCGCCTCGCCCGCCAGTCCCTCGCCGTGGAGGACGGCCACGCCGCGGAGCCGGCCCCCCGGCCCGGTCCGGCCCTCGGCGCCCTGACCCTGCACGGCCTGCGCCTGCGGACGCCGGACGGACGCGATCTCGGCCCGGCGCCGGATTTGGCCATCGTGCCCGGCACACCGCTGACCCTCGTCGGCGCCAGCGGCTGCGGCAAGACCACCCTGTTGAAGGCGCTCGCCGGCTGGAGCGAGGAGCGGCCCGGCGAGACGATCCGGCTCGGCGGCGCCGTCCGCCCGGCGGCCGAGCGGCGGGGGCTGACGCATCTGAGCCTGCACGATGCGGCGATCCTGTCCGACACCGTGCGCGAGAACCTGTTCGCGCCCGGCGCCTCCGACGCGGCTTTGTGGGCGGCGCTGGAGGCCGTCGAGCTCGACGCCCGCATCCGCGCGGCCGGCGGCCTCGATGCCTGGATCGCCGAGGGCGGCCTTTCGCTGGGCGAAGCGCAACGCCTGAACCTCGCCCGCGCTCGGCTGAGCCCGGCCCCCGTCATCCTGCTCGACGAGCCGGCCGAGCATCTCGGTGGCGATCAGGCCGCGCGTATCCTCGGTCGCCTGCTCGCGCACTGGCATGACCGCATCGTCGTGCTGACGAGCCACCGCCCGGATCTCGGGCTGCCCGGGCGCCGGGTCTCGCTCGGGCCGGATTGAGGCAAGCCCAACCCGAACGCCGAGGGGCGGGCCGCGGCGAGGCTCGGTGCCGGCGGGTTTTGCGCGGTCAGGCGCCGGCGAGGCATCCATGCGCCGCCCTCGGTGCGCCATCTCGCGAAGCAGTCGCGGTCGCGAGAATCGGCATGGATCCCTTCACGGCATCCGTTCCGATCAAGAAGGCCGAAAAGATCAGAATAAAGATGCGGTCGCGGAAGAAATCACTCAGTGGGAAGACACGGCCCGCGCCGCCGTAATGCGCTTCCTCGGTCGTCTTTCATTGTCCGCTCGCTTCGGCCCTGCCCGGTTTCGTCTTCACAGACGGCGCGGACGCAGGCTATTGATTCACCTCGAGCGGGGTGCGGGACGGGAGGCTTGCGATGCAAAGCTCTGGCGAGAGCGCCGGTGTCGAGCCGATCCCAGCCGAGCCGCCTTGCGCGCACGACCGTTCGGAGAGTGGCTGCGCCGCGTGCAAGGTCCGCCTCGTCAGCGTCTGCGCGGCGCTCTCGAGCGAGGAACTCGCCGGCTTGGAGGCGCTGAGCCAGCCCGTCCATCTCGATCCGCGCCAAGCCCTGTTCCAGCAGGAGGATCGGGCGGGCGCCGTCTACAACGTCACCGAGGGCGCCGTGCGCCTGTCGCGGCTTCTGCCGGACGGGCGGCGGCAGGTGATGGGCTTCGCCATGGTCGGCGATTTCCTCGGCCTCGCTCTGCCCGAGCGCTTCACCGTCACCGCCGAGGCGCTGTCACCGACGACGCTCTGCCGGTTCGAGAAGCGTGCCTTCGCCGGCCTCGTCGCGCGGACGCCGCACCTGCTGCAACGCCTCTACGAGTGGGCCGGCCATGAGCTGACGCTGGCACAGGATCACATGATGCTGCTGGGCCGCCGCACCGCCGAGGAGAAGGTGGTGAGCTTCCTGCTCGGCCTGCGCACCCGCTACGCCCGCATCGGGCACGATTCCATCACCGTCGAGCTGCCGATGGGCCGGCAGGACATGGCCGACCATCTCGGCCTCACCATCGAGACAGTGAGCCGGATGCTGACCCGGCTCGACCGGGAGAAGGCGCTTCTGATCGTGCCCGGCGGCGTGCGCCTGCTGGACGTTGACCGGCTCGAACGCATCGCGGCGAGCTGAAACAAGAGCCTCTGATCAAAGCGGAAGTCGAACCCCGCGATTCCGAAGGGATCGGCCGGACTTCGTCTGGGCGCCTTACCGTTCGAGGGTCTGAAGATAGGCGATCAGGGCCTGCGCCTCGTCGGGATCGAGCCGGAATTCCGGCATCGTCGGGTGCCCCGTGGTGATGCCCTCGGCCAACGCCTCGGCCAGATCCGTCACGGGGTAGCGGCGGTGCAACTCGCGGAACGGCGGCGCGTCCGCCAAGGGGCTCGCGCCGACGCGGCCGATCGCGTGGCAGCGGGCGCAGTTGGTGCGCGCGATGGTCTCGCCGCGCTGGGCGCGGGGGTCGAGTGCTTGGGCGGCGGCCGGCAGGGCGATCAGCAGGAGGGCCAGGATCGGGAGGGTGGTTGCGATACGCATCAGTGACACATCAGGCAGGGGAGGGGGCTGCGGTGCAGCATCTCGTAGGTGACGCCGCCGAACAGCCACTCGCGCAGGCGGGTATGCCCGTAGGCGCCCATCACGATGAGGTCGGCCTCTTGTTTGACGGCGAAGCGCAGGAGTTCGTCGCCGTCGCTCACGACGGTGCGCAGCAGGTGGGTCGTGACGGCGGCGCCGTGGCGGGCGAGATGGCCGGCGACATCCTCCGCGCCCTCGTTGCGGGCATCCTCGCCGGTGCTGACGACGAAGACCTGATCCGCCTCGCGGATGAAGGGCAACGCGGCCGAGACGGCCCGGCGCGCCTCCGAGCCGTCCTTCCAGGCCACGACGATCCGGGCGCCCCGAAGCGCGCTGCCGGCCGGCTCCATGCGGGGGGGCAGCACGAGGACCGGGCGGGCGGCTTCCATCAGAACGGGGCCGGGCGAGGCGCCAAGGGCGCCGCGCGGAGGGTCGTCGGAACCACGGCGTCCCACCACGAGGAGGTCGGCCGCCCGCGCCTGCTCGACGAGATGGGAGATCGGACCCGCCAGGGCCTCGCGCCAGTCGCGGCGCAGCGGGGCTTCGGCGGAGCGCTCGAACAGGGCGTGCGCCTGTGCGAGCAGGGCCCGCGCCTTCTCCTCGAAATGCGGGTCCTCGTCGTAGATCTCGCCGATATCGCGCACGTAATCCGGCGCCGGCACCTTGCAGGCGGCCGCCCCGGTGAGCGTCGCCTCGAAGCGCCGCGCGAGAGCGGCCGCAAGCCGGATGCGGTCGGCGGCGGCCTCGTCGAGATCGACCGAGACCAGGATGTTCGCGTAAGCCATGCTCGCCTCCCGGGGCGTCCCCCTCCGCTCGGTGGGGCCATCCTTCGTGAGGTTCATCCTTGCCGCCGGCCGGTACGGGTGCCTTGATCCAGCGCAAGGCGCTCAAGTCGCCCGCCGGCACGCGGTGGATCGCTTCCCTATCCGGATCACGCGGGAGCGGCTGGCGGGCAGCAACGCGGAACTGGTCGGCCTCGCCGTCGCGGCGGTGACCCGGCACGGCCGTCGCGTCGCGACCCCGGCGCAGGCCCGGCCCACCCTCGGCCTCCCCGCCTGACGGCGGCGATCCCGCGGGTCGAAACCCGATTGCTTGATCGGGCTGAGGGCTGGTGAGGGTGGGGAGCGGAAGTCGGCCACTTGCCTCGAAGCGGACGTTCCGCCTGCGACCCAACTCGGTCGCCCCGGTGACGGCACGAGCCTCTCAGAAGCGGTCGCGGGGCACGGTCGAAGTTGGGGGCCGTGCTCAACGCGACCATCAGGTTGAGTGTAATCACAGCTCTATCGGCGGTGCAGTGAAGCAACAGTATCATGATTTCGTGGTCAAGCAGTGTTCGTCCTGTAGACTGGGGATACGCCATGGAGCTATCCGGCTTGGGCAGACCTGAACGGCCCGGTAATCAAACATGAAGCCACTTATTTCAGTTACTATCACGAGCATATGGTGCTTAGCTCTTACGGGCTGTATAACAGTAGATAGACCCGAAGCGACAGGGGCAAAAATTCCAGTAAGTTCTAACTATTCGACCGAAGGAGATGGCACGGTCCCTGCTATGCCGGTCGATTACCACAATCAAATCGCAATCAGGCTCGTATCAGAATACAATATCGAAGCTAGCGGCCCTCCAGAGATCAGCGAGATACATACATTCAAAGCGGCTCTTGGAACGACAACGCAGGTAATCGCTCGATATCCTGTGAATCTTGATGCCGTTGCGAGAGGTAAATTATTATTTGCATCCAACAAGGAAACTTATTATCGCTGCGCAGGAATACAGGCTCACAAGGGCGTGTCGACTTTCGGCTCAATTACACTTTCGGTAGTGTCGGAGAAATACCCAAAAACTGATTGTGGGAAATCTTTTAAATTTAGGCCATTCAAAGAGCTAGTCGAATTAGCTGCTGAATGTCGAAAGCCCAATGGCACCTGTGAGATTTCCCGGAGATACCCTGGTCGAACTGTTGCTGTGGGCACACGCTAACACCGAGGTAACGCAGAAAATCAGGGGCGTAGCGGGCGGCGGCGAGTCGAATGCTGAGTGCGGCCTCCGAACTGTTGCGCCGGTCCGAGCACCTCAAGGTCGAGGTCGGGCGCTTCCTGGCCATCGTCCGCGCGGCTTGATTCCGATACGTCGGCCCGAGGGTCCGCTTCTGCTGCCCAACGTTGCAGAAGCGGACCGTCTCAAATCCACCCGACCCGGTCGTTGGCCTCTGTTTCAACAGCCTGGAAGCGGACCTTCCGAGGGTCGGCAAGGGGTCGAAAGCAGCCCCTCGTCCGGTCAGACAGATCGCGTTTCGCTCCGCATCCGACCTCCCGCGGGGCCGGGCGTGCCCGGTGCGGTGTCGAAGCGGAGCGGAAGCGCCCGCTCCAGCAGCCCCGTCCCGAACCGCTCGCGGAAGCCGAGATGCGGCATGTGGGCGTAGCCGATATGGCAGCGGCACTGCGCCAGCGGGCAGGGCCGCGGCGTCAGGGCGGCGTCGAAGTCCGGGTCGTAGAGGTTGCCGATCCGGGCCGGAACCACATGGCAGCGGCGGACTTCGCCGTCGCCATCGACGCTGACCACGCGCTCGCCCGTGGCGCAGGCCCGGCCCCGGCTGCGGATCCCGGTGCGGTTGATGTCGAAGAGCGGATCGAGCGCGCGCACAATGGCGAGGTCGTCCGGCGCGTAATAGTTCGGCCCCTCGTCCCGGTAGGCGTTCACCCAGAGGTAGATCTCGGGCCGCAGCGCCCGGCGCAACGCGGCGAGCGCCGCGAAATGCTCCCGCTTGCCCACGATGCCGACGCTGTAGCTGATGCCGCGCGCGTCGAGTTCGGTGCAGCGGCCGAGGAAGCGGTCGAGGGGCGTCTCGCCCGGATGGAAGGTGCACCAGAAGCCGATGCGGTCGGGATCGCAGCCATCGAGCCAGCCGGTCGGCCAGGACAGGTTCGTCTGCGCGGCGACCTTGCTGACCTGCGGCATCCGGCTCAGCCGTGCCATCGCCGCCCGGTAGGCCGGCCGGATCAGCGCCTCCCCCCAGGGCGTGAACAGGATGCCCAGCGTGCGCCGGGTCTGGCCGTCGGCCCAATCGACGAAGCGGGCGAGTTGGCCTGCGTCGCGCCGCAGGGTCTCCCGGCTGTCCCGGCGCTTGGCGAAGGGACAGTAGGGGCAGGCGTAGTTGCAGCTCGCGAGCGGCCCCCGGTAGAGGATGTCGAGATGGGCGCCTGCCATGGTCAGCGCAGCGCGTAGGCGCGCATCCGCTCGCGCACGCCCGCCGTCTGGAGCCAGGGGCCGACCGCGTCGGAGCGTTCCAGGCCCGCCTCGGTCAACCTGAGGCCCTCCGCGTCGAGGGTGGCGAGGCCCGCCTCTGCGAGATCGGCCAGTTCCGGGAGGTCATCGAGGAGCCTCGTGCCAAAACGCTCCGCATAGGCGCGCGGGGACAGGCCGGCGGCTTGGAGCAGGTGCATCAGCACGAAGCGGCGGCGCTGGTCCTCGGCATCGAGCCACGCGCCGTAATCGGCGCGGCCGTGGCGCTGCGCGTCGCGGGCGATGTAGTCGGCGACGATGGCGGCGACGCCCGGCTGCCCCACGGCGTAGGCGGTCGCGTAATGCAGGGCGGCGGTGTAGGAGCGCGCCCCGGCGCCGAGGCCGACCATGCCGTCGCGGGCGCAATCGTAGGCCGGCCCCCAAGCGGCCTCGGGGGCGCGGCGGAACATCCGCATCGAGACCTGTTGGTAGCCCGCCGCACGCAGCCGGTCGCGGGCCGCGCGGGAGATCGCGAGGCGGCGGGCATCCCAGGCGCGGTCGTCCTCGACGGCACCGCCACGCCGGCCGAGCCCGGTCAGCGGCCGGACGTAGAGGGGATAGAGAAAGAGTTCTTCCGGCTCCCAGGCAAGGGCGGCCTCGATGGATTCGAGGAAGCTGGCGGGTGTTTGCCCGGCAGCGCCGTAGATCAGGTCGATGTTGAGCACGGGAAAGCCCGCGTCGCGGATCGCGCCGAGCGCCGCATCGACGCTGCCCCGGCTTTGCGGCCGTCCCATCGCCCGCGCCTCGTCGTCGCGAAACGACTCGACGCCGATGCTGACGCGCTCGACCCCATGCGCCCGCAGGACGGCGAGCCGCTCCGGCGTGCTGGTGCCGGGCGCGGTCTCGACCGAGGCCGGAAGCTCCAGGGGCGTGGCCCCGAACGTGTCGCGCAGATCCGCGAACAGGCGGTCGAGGTCGGCGGGTTCGAGGAAGGTCGGGGTGCCGCCGCCGAGCGCCATGCGGGCCACCCGGAACCGACCGAGGCTATCGGCCACCGTCTCGGCCTGAAGCCGCAGGGCGTCGAGATAGGGCGCGACGCGGCCTTCGCCGCGGGTCAGGGTGAACAGGTTGCAGAAGCCGCAGCGCATCGCGCAGAACGGCACGTGCACGTAGAGGAACAGCCCGTCCTTCGGCTCCTCCGCCCAGGCCTCGCGCAGGGGCACCGGGCGTAGCAGCGGCCGGTAAGCGGTCTTGTGCGGGTAGGCGTATTGGTAGCCGCCATAGACCGGCCCCGCGAGGAGGGCCGCCGCCGTGCTCATGACGGTGCTCATGCCGCCTCCTGGATGAACTCGGCGTAGGGCACGTCCCACACGGTCGGGTGCGCGAGGCGGTGACCGCGATAGCCGTCCTCGCCGAAGGCGGTGCCGTGGTCCGCGCACAGGATGCAGAGAGCCGGCCCGCGCGCCTTGAGCGCCGCGAAGAGCGGGGGCAGGGCGCTGTCGGCATAGGCGAGGGCGGCGCCTTGCGTCGCTGCGCTCTCCCGTGCCGCGCCCGGCAGGTAGGTGCGGGTCGGGTGGTGGGTTGCCGAGACGTTGAGAAACAGGAACAGCCGCCGCTCTGGGGCAAGCGCCGCGATCCGCTCCACCGCGAAGCCGACCTGCGCCGCGGTCGAGTCCCGCGCCTGCACGCCGAAACCGCCGTGCCAGTGGCTCTCGGCGAACAGGCCCGGCAGGACGCGGCCGAGCGGGGTGCGCTTGTTGAAGAAGCCGACGCCGCCGATGCACAGCGTGTGGTAGCCGCGTGCGGCGAGGCCCGAAACGATGTCGGGTGCGTCGAACACCGCGGTGTCCGGCCCGGTGGTGCGGCTGCCGTCGAAGCGCAGCGCGAAGGGGCGCTGGTGCGGTCCCGGCTCGGCGGGCGTCGGCAGGAAGCCGGCAAAGATCGCCTGATGCGCGGCATAGGTGAAGCTGCCCGGCGCGTGGCGGCGCTCCCAGGCCTCACCCGGTAGCAGGCGCGCGAGGTTCGGCGTCCGGCCCTCAGCCAGCGCGTTCGCGGCCACGTCGTAGCGAAGGGAATCGAGCGTCACGAGCAGGATGTCGTGCGAGCCCACGCGTTCGGCGGCGCGGATCATGCGGCGAGCCCCACGGGCCGGCGCGCGGCGATCCAGCCGGGCAGCCGCGCCACCTGCCATTCGTAGGGGGCGAGCCCCTCGTGCCGGACGCGGCGGATCAGGTCGCCGAAGGCGTTGGCCTCGAAGAAGACGTGGCGCCGTAGGCCCACCGTCAGCGCCACGTCGAAGGCAACGTGGAAGGTCTGCGGGAACAGCCTCGCGAAGCGGCGGCAATCCGCCCGCATCGCCTCCCAGACGGCCGGCGGCGCCAGGGCGCGGAGCGCCTCCGCATCGGCCCGGCGCCCGCCGAGATCGAGGTTGGTGATCGGGCCGCGGGCCTTGCGCAGCACGATGTGGGCGGGCTCGCCGCCGATGACGAGCACCCGCAGGTCGCAAGGCCCACCGTCGAGCCCGGCCTTCGGCACCCATTGCTCCACATGCGCGTCCTGCGCCAGGATCGCGTCGATCAGCGCCACGGCCGCGGGTCCGCGATAGCGCCGTAGCCGGTGGGAATGGTGCAGCACGCCGGCTCCTGCGCCCGGCACGTGCTCGGCGGCGGATTCCGCCACGATCCCGTTGCGGGCGACCGTGAGCGCGGCGATGCCGGCGGCGCCCGAGCCGAAGCGCGGCTTGACGAAGACGCGGCTGAGGCCCGCCGCACGCATGGCCTCCACAAGCGCGTCGAACGAGCCGGCCGGCGGCAGCGCCCGCGGCACCGGCAGGCCATGCGCGGCCATGGCGGCGTGGCAGATCCGCTTGTCGTAGAACAGGGCAACCGTCTCCGCCTCGTGGGTCAGGGCGACGCCCGGTGGCACGACCCGGCGGGCGAGCCGGAGCGCGGCGGCGAGCCCGCGTTGGAAGGCGTGCTCGGGCCGCAGCCGCGTCGCCTCGCCAGCATCCTCGGACAGCCCGGCGAGGCGCAGCAGGGCCCGACGGATGCGCGGATCGCCGCCCGGCGAATCGATGCGCAACAGGCCGCGCCCCTCCGGGAACAGGTCGCTCAGCCGGTCCGGCGCCTCGATGAAGCGGGCGTAGTCGAGCACCCGCGCGGGCGGGTGCCCGGCCCGGACCAGGGCGGCGCTGAAGCCCTCCGTGCGCTCGTCGCCCGCGACCTCGAGGATGACGAAGGGTTCGATCCCATCTGGCGGGGCACCGGCGCCCGTCATTCCGAGACGGCGATGTCGCGATAGATCTCGCCGGCATACTCCTCCGGCTTCTGCTGTTCGGAGAGGTCGACCACCGGCCCGAGTCCGGCCAGCCGCGTCATCGTCGCCTCGGTGAGGAAGTGGTGGTGCAGGTCGAGCCGCGACAGCTTCGCCACCGCCGGCGCGGCGAGCAGCGCTTCCGCACCCGCATCCGTCAGGTTGCCGAGCGAGAGGTCGAGGGTCGAGATGCGTTCCAGCACGGGAGCGGTGGCGACGGCCGCGGCGAGGTCGTCGGCATAGGCGCAATCGCGCAGAGCCAGGGTGTTGAGTTTCGGGAAAAGCCGGCCGGCGAAGAGATCCGCAAAATCCTTCGGCGTGCTGTCGCCGCCATATTCGTCGGTGCCGAGCCAGAGTTCGAGATGGCGCAGCTCCGGCGCTCCGGCGGCCAGCGCCTCCTGCACCACCCGGCGCGGCAGGCCGCCCGATTCGATGATGAGTGCCGTCAGGCGCGGCGCCTCGAACCGCCCGAGCGCGAGACCGGTGGCGCCGCGCACCTGCATGTGTTCCAGCTGCGGGAAGGCCGGCCAGAGCGCCGAGAGATCGCTCTGATTGATCCAGGAAATCTCGTTCTCCTCCGAGATGATGTCGCCGAGGAAGAGCGCGCGCAGGTTGGGAAACCGCTCGGCGTAGGAGACCAGCGCCTCGACGACGGCCTGGGAGGTGCCCTCGGAATCGTCACCCTGCCAGTAGCCGATGACGAGGGCGTCGGTCGCCTCGGCGCCGGGCAGCGCCGCGTAGCTCCCGAGCATCGCCGGGACGCTGTCTTCGGAGTCGTACTCGACACGGAAGCGCGGCACCGCGCGCTCGAAGTCCCACGACTCCATCCCGTTCTGGAAATCCTCGACCGGCTTGCCGAAGAAGGTCGTCAGGTTCTCGTAGGGCATCGTTGTCTGGCTCCTCGTTGGGGGGCCTGTATCGGCGGGCGCTGTCGGGACCGGTTCAGGTCTCGATCAGCGGAGCGTCGTCGGCCGGGTCGTCGAAGCCGGCGGTCCAGGCCACGGCCTGATGGCAGGTCTTCGTGGTCGGCGGGACGCGCAGGACGTCGCGCCGTCCGGTCGAGGGGCAGCCGAACGAGACGCAGACGAGGGGCTCGTCGCCTGCGAGTTCGACCCGCAGCGGCCGGCGCTCGCCGCCGGGGTCGCGGTCCCGGTCGAGTTCTTCCGCCTCGGCCGCCTCCATGAAGGTCTCGAAGCCGAAGCGCTCCAGCATCACCCGCCGCCGCTCGGCGTTGCGCTCCCCCAAGATCTCGGTGATCCCGAGTTCGTGCGGCCGGAAGGCGATGCGCGCATCCACCGGCACGCCGCGCCAGCGCAGGCCGACGCCGGGCAGGTGCCGCGGCGGTCGCGTGAGGCCGAAGCCGGCGACGTCGATCCAGGAGGTGACGCGAAAGCCCTCGGGCACGTGATCGATCCGGCCGCAACCGGCGATGTCGAGCCCGGCCTCGTCGGCGGCGAGCGTGTCCTGCGGGCGCAGGACACGCCGGATGGGGGCGCGTTGCGCGGGGGCGGCTGTCATCGGCGATCGATTCCCCGACGCTCAGTCCTGCACGGTGACGATGCGTTGCGGCGTGTATTGGCGCTGCCGCCACACCCGGTCGAGGCCGCGATCGAGCCATGCTCGTCATGGACGACGCGGGCCCGGTCGGCGCGCACGTCGAGGTAGAAACAGCCGTCTCCGGCGAACAGCGCGGCGGGATCGACGACGCGGTGGCTATGGCCGGTCAACTCGCCATGCGCGAGCACGGTATGCGGCAGCGGCCGGCCGGCCGCCTCCCGCGGAACGGCCGAAATCGCGCGAATGAAGATATCGCCCTGGCGTCACATGCCCCTATCCGCCCATTTTTCAAGAGCAAGGATCGATTTAGGAGCCGATCGCCGCTCTTTATCCAGCTTATGATCGTGGTGCGCGCCCGGCAAAGGCCATGCCTCGACAGAGCTGCGCCATGACAATACTCTGTTGGCGCGAGGCTATCCCGACGATCGACTGACGGTCAACCGGTGCTGGGCGGCCACGGCGCCTCTTTCGCGCCTGATCCGGCCGCCGGCCGGCGTGAGATTCCACCGTGCCGGGGGGCCTAGCCGGCAGGACAACATTCGGTTGACCTATGGGCTCAGCAGGGTAGAAATCCTAGCGATCCGGGCCTGTCCTCTGTTGCGCACAACTTTAATAACCTGGAACTGACGACATCTGCGGAGTCGTCATCGCTGTCGTCGGCCGGCATTCGTCGTATGTCCGGCTCATCCGCATGCGGGCCTTGCCGTCGCCCGCCCGGCTTCAGGAGGCTGAGCATCCCCGAAGCAACGACTTCGCCCGCGCGCTCGCGTCCGCGTGCCCTGGCGCGCCTCGTCGCGGCCACCGTGTTGCTGCCGCTCGTCCTCCTGCTGCTCGGCCTGTGGGAGGTTCGGCGCGGCGCCGACGATCACGCCGAGTTCGAGGCCGAACGGCAGCGGCTGGCCGGCCTCGTGACGCAGATGGAGGCGCGGGCGCCGCGGGACGGTCGCTTCGATCCCCGCCTTCAATTCCGCTACGAGGGCCGGAACTACGGCGGCCCGCTCGCCGTGCAGAAGGCGCGCGAGGCCCGCGACGAGGCCGGGCTTCTCGCCACGCTGATGGAGTGGCGCCGCGTGCTGCCGCCGGTCGTGGTCGCGGGCGGCGCGCTGGCCGCCGCGCTCTCCCTGCTCGTGCTGCTCGCCGGCGCCGTCCTGGGGCGCCTCGGCCGCGCTTCGCGCGATGCCCTGGTGCGCGGCTTCTCGCTGATGCGCCGGCTCCTTCCCGCGACGCTCTCGCTCCAGATCCTGGCGGCGACGGCGAGCTTCGTCGCCGCCGTGACCTTCGAGGCGGCGGCCCTCCTCCAAAACGGCTTCGACGGCGGCGCGCTGAAGCTCCTGGCGATCGCCGTTGCCGCGGTCGGCGCCGTGGTCGTCGTGGCCGGCAGCACGGTGCTCGGCCTGCGCCGGGCGCTCGGCGCGTTCGAGCCCGATCCGCTGCCGATCATCGGGCGGACGGTGACGCCCGAAGCAGCGCCGGGCCTGTGGCGCCTCCTCGAGGGGCTCGCCGCGCGGCTCGGGGCGCTGAAGCCCGAGGCCGTGGTGGTCGGGCTCACCGAGGGCTTCTTCGTCAGCGCCGGGCCGGCGGTGCTGGAGCCCGGCGGCGTGCGGGTCACCGGCCGGATCCTCTACCTGCCGCTGCCCTATCTCGCCCTGATGCGGGGCGACGAGGTGGCGGCGATCATCGGCCACGAACTCGCCCACTATGCCGGCGGCGACACCACCTACAGCCAGCGCTTCCTGCCGATCTATGCCGGCGTCGAGCGCTCCCTCGACGCGGTGGCCGAGGGCCATCAGGGTTCGCTCGGGCTGCTCGGGCCGTCGCTGCGCCTCGGCGTCTTCGTGATGGAGCGCTTCCATCTCGCCGTGCGCCACTGGAGCCGGACGCGGGAATTCGCGGCCGACGCGGCGGGCGCGGGGGTGACCTCGATCGATGCCTCGGCCCGTGCGCTGCTGCGCACCGGCGCGGTGGGGCCGCGCATCTTCGAGACGCTCCAGGCCGCGACCGACGCGCCGGACGCCGCCCCGCCCGACCTCGTGGCCGCCGCCCTCGACCGCGCGATCGCGCAGGGGCTCGACGACCCGGCGGCGCATTGGCAGGAGGAGCAGGCCCACCCGACCGACACCCACCCGCCGACCCGCGAGCGCGTCGCCGCCCTGGGGCGGACCATCGACGCGGACCTCCTGGCCGCGGCCGGCGCCGTGCCGCCGCCCCATGCGCTCGGGCAGCTCGCCGCCTACTTCGCCGACCCGGCCGGGCTCAGCCGGGCGGCGACCGACGACTTCCTCGGCGTGATCCGGGCGCAGGACGCGGCGTACCGCGCCCATCTCGAGGCGACGGCGGCGGAGGTCGGCACCGAAGAGCGGGTGCTGCGCGCCAATTACCGTCCGCGCGGGATCGCGCTCGCGGTGGGCGGCGGCCTGTTCGCCGTCGTCGCCCTCGCGATCGCCGTGTTCGGCGTGCCGGGGATCTCTGCGAAGGACAACGGCGTCGTGCTCGCGGTGGCGCTCGGCCTCGCCGCGCTCCTGGGCGGGGCCGGCGCGCTGATCCTGCGCCGGGGCGAACCCGTGACGCTGATCCTCGGCCCCGAGGGGTTGAAGGCGCCGGGGCTCGACCGGACGATCCCCTGGGATGCCATCGCCGACCTCGACATGACGTTCCACCAGAGGGGCATCCTCACGCGCCTGCTGCTGCCGCCGGAGGCGGACTGGCCGCAGCGTAGCCCCGGCCGGCACGGGACCAAGCTCGACGCGAAGCGCCGCATCGTCACGCTCGCGATCGGCCTTCCGCGCGGGATGAAGCCGCAGGACTTCGCCGACCTGATCGGCCGCTACCAGATGGCCGCGCAGGCCCGGCGCCTCCTTGCCGAGACCGAGGCCGGCGCGCAGCGATCCTCCCCCAACCCCCAACTCGCCGAGGCTCCATGACCGCATCGCCCGATCGCGCCGAACCCTTGCGGCTGCCGCCCCAGGGCCAGGGCTGGATGGCCACCTTCTGGGTGCTGTTCGGCGTCGTGGCGCTCGCGGCTCTGCTGGGGGCCTGCGCCCTCTACACCGCTCCGGCCCTGGTCTCGGACTGGCAGGTCCGCGAGACGGCCGAGCCGGTGCCCGATGCCCGCATCAGCGACGGCAAGTGCAGCTCCAAGATCGCGATCCACATCTGCGACCTCACCTTGAGTCTGCGCCGGCCCACCGGCACCGTGACACGCCGGGTGAACTACGTGTTCGCCGGCCTGCATGTCGGCGATTTCGGCGCCGGGCCGATGGCCGATCCGGCGCGCCCGGATCTCATCACCACCGATCTCGGCCTCGACCGGCTGTGGAACCGGACGATCACCCTCGTGGTGATCATGGCCGCGCTCGCGGCGGTCATCTTCGGGGCGCTCCTCTCGCTGGTGCGCAACCGCCGCGCCGCTTCCGGTGCGGCCGGGTGACGGGCAATTCCGGCGGGATCAGCCGTCCGCATGCGCGGCCGCATCGAGCGCCTTCCGCACCGCCGGATCGCGGCCGTAGCGCTGCCGCAGCCGCTTCTCGTCCGCCTCGATGGCGTCGCAGCGCAGCGTCTTGACGGCGGCGGCGATCTCCCGGCCGCGGGCCGCGTCGTAGGCCTCCTCTCCCGACCAGTGGTTGCAGCCCCTGTATCGATCCAGATAGGTCACGACCTCGGCGGGCAGGCTCTTTCTCTGCGTGGGCGAGAGGGCCGGATCGGCCCGCACCGGGGCGGGCAGGTGCACGAGAATCAGCGCGCTGAGAAGCGCGGCGGCGGTCCACGATCGGGTCATCGTCACACTCTTCCATCCATGGTTGCGGCCCCGCTCGGCAGAGATTCGACGTGAGACTCACACGCAGCCAGCAGCTTCTTTCCTGCTCCGCCCTCGCCGGGCTCTTCGTCGGCTTCTCCGCCGCGACGCCGTTCGCCGCCGAGGGCTGGAACGTGGCTCGGTTCGATCCGCCCGCGAAGGTCGAGACCGCCAGGGATGCGCAGGGCCGAGAGATCACCTGCACCTTCTATCCCGATCTCGTCATCCGCGAGAGCGACACCGGCACCCCCGAGCCCGGGGATGCGGCGCTCATCCCGATCCGCGGCGGCCCACCCGTGGCCTGCCGCGCCGCGCCCGGCGTCAGCGCACGTACGCTGGAAACCGGCGGCCAGCGCTTCATCGGGCGGGCGGACGGGTTCCTCGTCTTCGAGGATGCGAGCACCAACGGCACCATGCCCTTCGCGGTGATCGATGCCGGGAGCGGCCGCAGGCTGTTCACCGACACGATCACCGACGACGGCATCGACCGCTTCGCGGCCGAGGGCGCGACGCTGCGGCTCGGCTTCCGCCGCGGGGTGCAGGGCGCCTGCTCGATCCCGCAAGGGGGCGCGGCCTGCTGGGCGCGGATCGTGCGCGAGGAAAAGCTCCCGGCACCGGTCGCGGCCCTGCCGGCGCCGGTCAAGGTCTGCGCGCAAGCCTACCGCGCCGGCAAGGCCCCCAAGGATACCCCGAGCATCGTCTCCTTCCCGGTGCGGCTCGTCTGGACCGGCAGCCTCGCCATCGAGGCCGCCGGCCCGGTGCGATGCCGGCCGACGCCGTGACGGCGCACCCGCCCTTTGCCCCCGGCGCCCGCGATGCGGGCCGCCCTTCGAGGAGAAACCGCCGCATGATCTCACGCCGCAACGCGCTCGCCGCCGCCGCGACCCTGCTCTGCGCCTCCGCGGCCCGGGCCGAGCCGACGCTCGGGCTCGCCGAACGCCGGGCCATCACGGCCTATCGCGAGAGCCGCTACCCCGCGCAGGAGAAGGCGATCCAGGAGGCCGCGGGCTTTCCCGTGCCGGTCGAGGTGGCGTGGGACCAGATCACCCTGCCGGGCGATGCGAAATACTATGCCGACGAAGGCTATTTCGAGAAGACCATCTTCGAGCCGATCGCGGCCGGGCTGAAGGACGTCGGCAAGGACAAGATGGGCCGCGAGGCGCTGCAGGCGAAGCTGAAGTCGATCCGCATCCGCTTCGACGAGAAGACGGCGCCGGCCTCGAACTACCCGAACGGTCTGAAATTCGACGGCGGCGTCCTCGACGTGAACTGGCGGCCCTTCTCGAACGTCGCCGACTTCAAGGATCGTGTGGCGGCGGTGGTGCAGGTTCTGGAAAAGAACCTGTGATCCTGCCGGTTCCGCCTCGGTCCCGCGGGCGCCGCATCTGCGCATCCGCGGCTCTCGCCGGGCTCGCCCTGTGCGGCGCGGCCGCCGCCGAGCCGCTGCCGCGTTCGGGCGTCTACGACAGCCTGACCCTGGCGGTGGAGGGCGAGGCCGTTTCCGGCGTCTTCGTCGAGGAGCGCGGCGGGGCCGACGGGATGCCGTCGTTCAGCTGCATCTTCCTGCTGCGGGGCCGGCTCGCGGGTGCCCGCGCCGCGGTCGAGACGTGGTTCCCGGGCGAACCGGAGCGCATCCGCGGCAGCCTCGCCTTCACCCCGGAGGACGCCGCGCTGACGCTCGCCGAGGATCACGGCGGCTGCCCGATGACGACGGGCAGCATGGCGGGCATTCCCGCGACGTTTGCGCGGGCGCAGACCCCGCCATCCGCCGCACCGCCGCGCCTTCCGACCACCTGGGAGGCGATCGACCAGCCGATGAGCGCGCTCCTGAACGGCGGTCACCGCATCGTCTCGGCCACCGGCCCGAGCTTCACCTTGGAACGGCAGGGCAAATACGTCGTCTGCGAGGTTCGCCCGCCGGGCGGCCTGCGCGGCAACGCGGAGAGGCGGCCTCGACCTGCGACCGTGTGAACTGAGGCCCGCCCGTGAACGACCACATGAACGACCGCCTGCGCGCACGTTTCGACGAACTCTGGGGCCGGGCGGTGCGGGCGGACGGTGCCGAGGCAGCGTGGCGGGCAATCGACGCCGGGTACGGAGAGGCCGGGCGCCACTATCACGGCTGGCGCCACATCGCGGACCTGCTCGAAGGGCACGACGCGGTGCGGGCGCTTCCGGACTTCGCCGGGCTCGATCACGACGCGATCGATCTCGCGATCTTCTTTCACGATGCGGTCTACGACACCGCCCGCACCGACAACGAGTGGCGCAGCGCCGCATTGCTGCTGACTCATGCCGGACCGGCCCCGGAATCCGGCCCGATCCGGGCGGCAGAGGCGATGATCCAGGCGAGCGCCGCCCACGCGCCGAGCGACGACGCGGCCACACGGCTGATGCTCGACCTCGATCTCGCGGTGTTGGGCGCACCCCGCCCGGAATACGAGGCCTATGCGGCGGCGATCCGGCGCGAATACGCTGCGGTTCCCGAAGCGGCATGGCGGTTCGGCCGCGCGGGCGTGCTCGACCGCTTCCTCGCCCGGCCCGACCTCTACCAGACCCGCCCCTTTCGCGACCGCTTCGAGACAGCCGCCCGAGCCAACCTCGCGGCCGAGGCGGACACGCTCCGGGCCGGCCATACCGGCGAGGGGGCGTGAGGGATGCCTTCGCAACCGAGAACCGGTTCGGCGGCCCGCGCCCGACGCCACCGACAAGCGATCCGGCGTCGCTGAGCATGGCCTGTTCCGCGCCCGTCCTTTTGACTTCACGGCACTCTGATCCGGGCCGATCGTCTCCGTCGGCCCGGAGGGGGCGCCGGCGCAAGCCTGAGGCTCAATCGCCAGGTGTCCAGTTGATCTTGGGCTTCTGCGACAGGATCCGCTCGAAGTAATTGGCCACCGCTTGCGCGCCATCCGCGTGCATCATGGCAACCGGATGCGCGAGGTAGGCCCGGGCCAGATCGAGCGGGATCTCGCCCGCTTGAAGCGCCGTGAGCACCGCGTCGATGAAGGCGTCATTGGCCTCGTTGAAGTCGCCCGACAGCTTCTTACGATCGTTCAGGGCCTTGATCGGCATTGTGTGGCTGTTCCTGTCGCTGGGGCGAGCCGCGCTCCGGCCGCTCCCGTCCGAATGCCCTATCCTCGGCAGCCGGAGCCAGCCAGCCCGGATGCGCGAATCAGCGCGTTACCGCCTGCCGTCCGCACCATGCTTCCTGGCACGTAGGCGCCAAATGCAAGCTAAGCTATTGAAAAAATTGACGTGCCCGACACGATGCGAACAGGTGACCTTTGCCTGAGGAGGGGCGCGCAGCCATCCCTTTGAGCGATCAGGGCATTCGATTGGCCCATACAGCGCGATTGCGTCCACACCCAGTTGGGCGACGCGCAGACCACGATCAGCACCCGTAGCTCAGAGAGACGCCCTCGATGTTCAGTCCCGCCTTGCGGGGGCGCTCGTCGCAACGAGGCTACTTCGGGAGGGTGCGATCCATGTTCCACAGGTTGAAGGCGCGCTCGCCGAGCATCGTGTCGAGGCCCTCTTCCTGAACCTCTTCCGGCACCCGCAGCGTCCC
This sequence comes from Methylobacterium sp. AMS5, assembly GCF_001542815.1. GTDB lineage: Bacteria > Pseudomonadota > Alphaproteobacteria > Rhizobiales > Beijerinckiaceae > Methylobacterium. The sequence continues at coordinate 1,239,706 of NZ_CP006992.1, read as the reverse complement.
GAAGCGATCCAGGCCCATCAGGATCATGAAGGTGACGAAGGAGGCATAAGCGCCGACGACGAGGACGGCGAGAAGCTGGACGCCGAATTGCTGCAGGCTCGCCGAGACCTGATTGATGTGCGGGCTGGCCAGGAGGCCGATGAGCAGGGCACCGGTGAGGCCGCCGACACCGTGGGCACGCCAGACTTCCAGCGTGTCGTCGATCTTCAGCCACTTCTGGACGTGCTTTGCAAAGTAGCAGGCCGTCGCGCCGATGGCGCCGATCGCCAGGGCGGCGATGGGCTCGACATAGCCGGAGGCCGGTGTGATCGTCGCGAGCCCCGCCACTGCGCCGACGAGGACGCCTGAAAAGGACGGGTGCTTGGTCTCGCGCCATTCCCAGAACATCCACACCAGCATGGCGATGGAGCCCGCGAGCATGGTGTTGGTGAAGGCGTAGGCCGCCAGCGCATCCGCTGCATAGGCGCCGCCGGCATTGAAGCCGAACCAGCCGAACCACAGCAGACCTGCACCGAGAGCGACCAGGGGCAGGCTGGCCGGCGCGGATTCGGATTCGCCCGCCGCCACTCTCCGTTTGCCGAGAAACTTCGCCGTCGCCAGCGCGGAAAATCCCGCGGAGGTGTGGATGACGATCCCGCCGGCGAAATCGACGACGCCCAGCTTGGCCAGGAAGCCTCCGCCCCAGACCCAGTGCGCGGCCGGCACATAGACGAGGATGGTCCAGGCCGTGACGAAGAACAGGTAGGCGCCGAACCGAAAGCGCCCGACGAAGGCGCCGGTCATCAGGGCCGGCGTGATGATGGCGAACATCATCTGGTAGGCAAAGACCATGATGAAGGGAATATTGGGAGCGTAGGACGGATGTGGCTCGATGCCGACATCGTACATTCCGAAATAGAACGCGAAATTTCCGATCGTGCCGCCGATATCCGGACCGAAGGCGAGGCTGAAACCTCCGAACACCCAGATGACGCCGACCACACCGATGCAGACGAAATTCTGGATCATGACAGACAGCACATCGCGCTGTCTGACGAGGCCTCCGTAGAAGAGGGCCGGAGCCGGCGTCATCATAAGGACCAGAGCGGTGCAGATGAGGATGAAGGCCGTGTCGCCGGCATTGATGCCTTGCATCGCGTGCTCCTAGATCTGTGCTTCTCGGAAGGGGGGCGTGTCGGCGATCGCGATGCGCGGCCTCGCCGGTCCGGCAAGACGGTGCCGATCGAAACGGGATCGATGCCGTGCCGTCATGCGAGGCGTCCGGATGAGGGCGCTCGGGCGCGTCACCGCGCGGTTCCGGCTGCGTGGACCGGCGCCTTGCCCGGCACCTTGCCTTGGTCGTCGATCATCGGATCGGCCACCGGCCCGTGCGGATGGGGCGCCATCAGCTTCTTGGGCGCGATGAAGAGGTACATCGTCAGAACGTAGGGGGCGGTGAAGGACGGGATGCCCGCCGGCGCGACCATGACGTCGAGGGCGCCCTGGACGAAGACGGTCATCACGGTGGCGAGACCGGCATAGACGGCCACCCGCGGCGAGGGCGTCAGGAAGACGACGCCGACGGCCATCGCCGTCAGGACCGGGCTGAAGCCGTAGAGGCCCTGGCTCACGGCCTTGGGATCGGCACCCATCGCGATCGCGACGACCATGCTGATCAGCGATCCGGCGGCGGCGGCGATCCCGGCCGGGACCGAGGCGATCAGGATGCCGGCCAGGATGATGACGCCGCTGACGGCGCTACCCAGCAGGTAGACCTGCGCGATGTTGCGGAAAAAGATTGCGACGAGGTCCATCGGCCCCGGAATGCCGGTGAGGCCGGGCGCGACATCGCCCGCGAGCTTGGGGGCATCGCCCGTCACGTGCAGGCCGCCGAAGGAATAGGCTGCGGCGACCATCAGCCAGCCCGTCAGCACGAAGGGACCGGTCGAGCCGGGAATGCCCCATTTGCCGGTCAGCGTCGCGCTGAAGGCGGCGGTGAAGACCGTGCTCGCCGCCGCCCCGATCACGATCGAGGCCCAGAGTTGGGGCGAGGCTGCGATAAAGGTCGGAAGCGCCGCGCCGACGAGAGCGCCGTTGAATCCGTAGAGACCGGAAGAGACGGAAGGGGCGTCGCATTCCAGAAGTCGCGCGGTCAGCGTTGCGACGAGAACGCCGACCGCCGCCCCGATCGTGGTGGCCCAATTGCCCGTCACCGACGAGGCGTAGGCCATCGCGACGAAGAACAGCACGCCCGTCAGAGCATTCTCCATGAAGAAGACTTGGCTCGTCCCGCGCAGCGACTGGACGAGAAGGTTGCTGTTCGCTCGCGGCATGGGTCCGGTCCTCGCTCAGCGCCAGTAGGGTTCGGCGGGAAGAGACCGGTCGCGCGCTTCCTCGCGCACGATGCGCCAGAACCGGCGAACCTCGCTGCGCACGTCGTAGGTCTCCACGCCGACGGCGCGCAGCATCAGCCCGGCAGCGTTGGGCAGGCGGCTCACGCCGGACAGCGCCCGCGGCGCCTCGATCGGGAAATGGGTCTCGAACCGTTCCTTGATGCGCGCGGCCGTCTCGGGAGGCGTGACGCAGAGGATGTTGGCGAAGGCGTCGAAGCCGCGCATCGCCGCCGCGAAGGCGATCGTCGGATCGCCCTTCTCGATCAGGATCTTTTCCGCGAACAGCTTGTGGCCGCCGGGCCGGCGCACGCTCACGTCCATCGACAGCAGGTCGAAGCCGAACCGCTCCGCGACATGATGATGCTTGCGGCCGGCGAGAACCATCTCGCCGTAGAGCAGGGTGGCGTCCGCCGCGACGACGAGGTCCGTGCGGGAGAGGAAGCGCGAGCCGCGATAGGGAATGGTGAAGTCCGGCAGGTATTCGAGGTAGCCACCCGCCGCGACGGTCACGGTCTGATGCTGCGAGGCATAATTCGCATCCATGCCGTGGATGCGGTTGGCGCCCTGAGTGGAGATGTGCGCGCAGGCGCCTTCCCCCACCGCGATGTCGATCGTGTAGCGGTCGCCCTGCAGAATGCCGCCGCCGACCGAGATGATCGGGCAGACCGGCAGTTCCGGCATGGCCTCGTCCCAGTAGAGCGCCTGCTGCACCAGCAGTGGAGCGACCCGGTAGAGGTCGTGGAGCACGGAGCGACCGCCGCGCAGCGAGAAACCGAGACGCAAGCGGCCGACCTTGCCGGGCGCGCCCGCCCGCATCTGCGCCGGCTCGGTCTGGAAACCGCGCAGTTCGCGCGCCGCGTCGATGAGGCCGAGTGGCTCGTGCAGGGTCATGGTCTCACGCGCTCGCCGCGAGCGGAGGACCCGTCCTCACGTCGAACAGCGCCATGTCGAGAACAAGCTGGAGGAGGTCGTCGACGCCCTCGCCGGTCTTGCAGTTGGTGAAGAGGAACGGCTTCTTGCCGCGCATGAGCTTGGAGTCGCGCGCCATGACGTCGAGGCTCGCGCCGACATAGGGGGCGAGATCCTTCTTGTTGATGACGAGGATATCCGACTGGCAGACTCCGGCGCCGTTCTTGCGCGGGATCTTGTCGCCGGCCGCGACGTCGATCACGTAGATGTAGAAGTCCGCCAGCGCCGGGCTGAAGGTGAGCGTGAGATTGTCGCCGCCGGACTCGATCAGGATCACGTCGCTGTCGGGATACTTGTCTTCGAGTTCCTCGACCGCGGCGATATTCATCGACGGATCTTCGCGGACCGCCGTGTGCGGGCAGGCCCCGGTCTCGACGCCGACGATCTTCTCCTCGATCAGCACGCCGTTGAGGGTGCGGCGCACCTGCTTGGCATCCTCCGTCGTGACGACGTCGTTGGTGATGATCAGCGGCTTGATCCCCAGCGCGATCAGGCGCGGCGTGATGGTCTCGATGACGGCCGTCTTGCCCGAGCCGACCGGGCCGCCGATGCCGATACGGGTGATCTTCTTCATCTCGATTTCCTTTGCCGCACTCAATTCATGAACAGGCGGACATGGACCGTGGTGTGATGAGCAACGAGCACGTCGAAGACCGGCGCGAAGGCGGCCATCTCGTCGAGGGCGAGATCGCGCACGGCGAGGTAGTCGTCCTCGACGCGGCCCTGGGCGGCGAACAGGATGCGCTGGGTCTCGAAATGGTCGATCCGCATCAGCCGGAGCGCGGCGCTCAGGATCATCGAGGCCATGCCGTACTGGTGGACGACGAAGGCGTCCGTCTCGTCCGCGCCGAGATGTGCGAGGGTGATCGCCTGACCGATCGGCAGGCAGCCGGGGGTGGCGTCCGATCGGATATCGGCGAGCCAGCGCTCCAGCACCGGCGAGGGGCCGATCTTGAGCGCCAGCTCGGCGAGCTTCTTGCCCATCCGCGTCAGCATCAGCTGCTGCTCCTCGCCGACGCGGCGGCAGAGCAACGCTCGGTCGGCGGTGACGATGCCGGAATAGTCCTCCGCCAGGGCGGCGCGATGGGCGTGCAGCAGCGCGACGCCATCCACCCGGGCGTTCTGGTGCAGAACGAGTTCGACGAATTGCAGCAGGCTGCTCGCGTCGCTGACGATCCCCGTCTGCAGCGCGGATTCGAGGCCGTTCGAGAAGGCGAAGGAGCCGATCGGCAGCGTCGAATCCGAGAATTGCAGCAGGCGCGCGAGATGCGTCATGCCGCGCGGTGCGAGACGGGCCCTCGGCTCACCGTGCCGCATCACGCCACCGGATCATGGCGGTGATGATGCGCGTGCGAATGGCCATGATCGTGCGCGTGATCAGGGTGGTCTTGGTGGTCTTCATGGTGGTCTTGGGCCTGTGCAGCCTCGTGACCGTCATGATGGTGGTGTGGGGTGGCGTCGGCACCGGCAAAGAGCAGCCGGACCTCCTTCGCGTCGAGCTTGGCCGCCACCTCCTCGCCCGGGGCGAAGCGGGTTGTCACATGGGCGAAGGCGTGCGTGCGCATGACCGACGCCATCACCTTCTGATCGACCGAGAGCGGCACGTAGACCGTCGATCCCTTGATCACCGCCGGCCAGTGCTGGTTGCCGAGGCCGTGCCCGAGTTCGAAGGAGGCGCGCAGGATGTCGTGCGGCGCGAGGCTCTCCAGCCCCTCCAGCTCGATGACCAGCACCTCCTTGAGGGCGATCCGGGCCACGACGATGAGCTTTTGCGCCGCGTCGTAGTGGAGCACATCGCCGTCGTGCAGGTGCTCGGAGCGCGGCAGCGAGATCGCCAGCTCGATGCCGCTCTCGCTGGCCTTGCGCAGGCGGCTCTTGGGCGCCTCCCATTGCTCCAGCACCAGCGGATCGATCCGCGCCTGCCCCGCGCGCTCCTGCCAGACCGGATCGCCGAGATGACCGAGTTTGTGTTCGACGAGGATCATTCGTCTCTCCCAACGGACCGCGCTCACGCGCGGCGCAGGCGTTTCCCGGATGCGATTCCGAGCCAGATCGCGGCGTAGCCGACGATCAGGCTGGACAAACAGTAGAGGATCGAAAGTCCGACTTGGCCCGTCGACGATGCTTCGGACGTGACGCCGTAGATGAAGCTCGAGAACGTCGACATTCCACCGGCGAAACCCGTGCCGATCAGGAGAATGAACTCCTGCGATACGCTTCCCAGGCGATGAAGTTCGAAGGCCGCGCCGAGGCAGAGGCAGGCGACGACGTTGGCGGTGAAGATGTCGAGCGGAAAGGCGCCGCTGTGCTGCGGGATCAGCAACATGAGGAACTCGCGCGTGAGGGCGCCGAATCCGCCACCGATGAAGACGAAAACGGCCTGTGCCCCCATGACGAGCCCCTACGCTCGCGCCAGGGCGACGCCCGCCGCCGCGGCGCAGAGGCCGACGCCGACCGACGCGACGAGGTACAAGGCGGCCAGCCCCTGGCGATGATCCATCGCCATCTGCGCCGTATCGAGCTGCATCGAGCTGAACGTCGTGTAGCCGCCGAGAAAGCCCGTCAGAACCAGGGACGACACCACGTCCCCGTGGCGTTGCTGCCAGCCGAGGGCGAGCGCGGTGGAGAGATAGGCGATCGCGAAGGCGCCGGTGACGTTGACGAGGAAGGTGCCGAACTTGAAGCGTGCGGGGATCGCGCGGTCGATGAAGCCGCCGAGCTGCCAGCGCAGCAGAGAGCCGGCTCCGCCGCCGAGACACACCCACATGATGTCGATCGGTTTCATGAACGCATAGACCGAGCTGTGAGCCGGCGGCGGGAGGTCAGCTGAAGAAATGGAGCTGCGCGAGCGGAAGATGTGTGGCGGGCTCGATCGTGGCGTGCTTGCCGTCGACCATCACCGCGAAGGTCTCCGGGTTGACCTCGATGACGGGAAGCCGGTCGTTTCGAACCATCGACGCCTTGGTGATGGTGCGCGTGCCGTAGACGGGCACGACCTGGGAGGTCAGCTCGTAGCGATCCACGATCCCGTCCTCGTAGGCGGCATGGGACGTGAAGGTCACGCGCGTCTTGGCTACGGCCGGGCCGAGAGCGCCGAACATCGGACGATAGACGACCGGCTGCGGTGTCGGCAGCGAGGCGTTGGGGTCGCCCATGATCGCCCAGGAGATCATGCCGCCCTTGATGACCATTTTCGGCTTGGCGCCGAAGAAGGCCGGTTCCCAGAGGACGAGGTCCGCCATCTTGCCGACCTCGACCGACCCGATCACGTGCGAAACCCCCGCCACGATGGCGGGATTGATCGTCACCTTGGCGACGAAGCGCAGCACGCGCTGATTGTCGTTGCCGGACGCATCCCCCTGATAGGCACCGAGCCGCGCCTTCATCAGATGGGCCGTCTGAATGGTGCGCGCCCAATTCTCGCCGACGCGGCCCATGGCCTGGCTGTCGCTCGACAGGATCGAGATCGCGCCGAGATCGTGCAGAACGTTTTCCGCCGCAATGGTCTCGGCGCGCACGCGGCTTTCCGCGAAGGCGACGTCGGTCGGGATCTTCGGGCTGAGATTGTGACAGACCATCACCATGTCGAACAATTCCGCCTGCGAATTGATGCCGTAGGGCATGGTCGGATTGGTCGAACTGGGGATGACGTTGGAAATGCCCGCCACCCGGATGATGTCCGGGGCGTGGCCGCCGCCCGCGCCCTCCGTGTGGTAGGTGTGGATCGTGCGCCCCTCGAACGCGGCGATGGTGCTCTCGACGAAACCCGCCTCGTTCAGCGTGTCCGTGTGGATGCAGACTTGGATGTCGTGATCGTCCGCGGCGGTCAGGGCCATGCGGATCGCCGCCGGCGTGCTGCCCCAGTCTTCGTGTACCTTCAAACCCATCGCGCCGGCCCGGATCTGCTCCTCGATCGGGAGGAGCGCCGAGCAATTGCCCTTGCCGTGCACGCCCGCATTGACCGGCCAGGCATCGAAGGAGCGGAGCATCATCTCGATGTTCCACGTGCCCGGCGTGATGGTCGTGCCGTTGGTGCCGTCGGACGGGCCGATGCCGCCACCGAACAGCGTCGTCACGCCGTTGCTGAGCGCGGCCTGGGCCTGCTGCGGCGAGATCAAGTGGACGTGGGCGTCGATGCCGCCCGCGGTCAGGATGAGGTGCTCGCCGGAAATGGCGTCCGTGCCCGGTCCGAGCGCGAGACCCCGTGTCACCCCCGACATCGTCGAGGGATTGCCGGCCTTCCCGATCCCGACGATCAGGCCGTTCTTGATACCGACATCGGCCTTGATGACGCCCTGGACCGCGTCGAGGATCGTGACATTGGTGATGACGAGATCCGGTGCGCCCGCCGCACTGGTCAACTCGTTGTCGTAACCCATGCCATCCCGAAGCGTCTTGCCGCCGCCATAGACGGCCTCCTCGCCGTAGACGCGAAGATCCTTCTCGATCTCGATGTAGAGGTCCGTATCGGCGAGCCTGATCTTGTCGCCTGTCGTCGGCCCGTAGAGATCCGAGTATTGCCGCCGCGAGATCTTGCTCATCCCAGCGCTCCAGATTCGGCTATCGAAGGGGGCAGGTTACGGCTTGTTCTTGAACCCGTAGCGGTTCACGCGATCCAGCGCGTCCGACAGGCGTGGGCGGTAATCGTCGTAGGTTTCATCGCCGACCCAACCGTCGACGAGGCCGTTGAAGCCGAGCACCCGCTGCTTGCCCTGATAGGGAACGAGCGAGACCTCCCTCTCGTCTCCGGGCTCGAAGCGCAGAGCGGTCGTGGCCGGGATGTTGAGGCGCTTGCCGAAGGCTTGCTCGCGATCGAACTCGAGCGAGGCATTCACCTCGAAGAAATGGTAGTGCGATCCGACTTGGATTGGGCGATCACCCGTGTTTCGGACCTTGATCGCTGTCGTCGGATATCCGGCATTGATCTCGATATCCCCTGATCCGAAAATAATTCCGCCGACGGGCGCCTTCTTCTGGGGAGGACTCATCGTATCACCTCCTGATATCTCGATTTACTTGATCGGAGCATGTACCGTGATGAGGCGCGAGCCATCCGTGAACACCGCTTCGACCTGAACGTAGGGAATCATCTCCGCGACACCGTCCATGACGTCGTCGCGCGTGATGGTTTTACCTGCGAGTTCCATCACTTCTTCCACCGTCTTGCCGGCGCGGGCGCCTTCCAGGGCCGCGACGGAGATCAGGGAGACGGTTTCCGGATGGTTGAGCTTGAGCCCCTCGTCCCTACGGCGCTGTGCGACCTGGGCAAGCATGTAGATCAGCAGCTTGTCAGTTTCACGCTGAGTAAAGTGCATAGGCGGCTTCCCGAGCGAATGCGGCCTGCCTTGGCAGCCAATTTATTGGCACCCAGAGAATATATTGCTTTCAACCTATAGCAGCAACTTAACGAACGTGGATAGCACCGTTTGAATACGGACTATTACTTAACCAAATGATCAATTTCTCTCATAAGTTGTTGTAATGGCGGGAAACTTGCGCGGGACTTGGCTGCCCGTTACGCTTCCAGCCTCGGTGCCAAATGGCTTCCCCATTTCGGCGGGGAGGGGCACCAAGTCACGACGCTAGAGTTGTACCGGCTGTTCGGCTCCGCATCGGGATGCTCGATTTTGGGGCCGCTGCTCCGGCTCCGGTGGCCATCGGTCATCTTAGGACGTGAAGCTCAGAAGCCACTGGCCTCGAAGACTTTTCGCGGACGATGGGTCGAAGACTTGGGGCCGGCAGGACATGCCACGCCGTGTCGGCGCCGACGCCTTAAGATTGGCAATCTTATCAAGACGTTCATCGTCAAAATCTGCTGCGATCGGGATCGTTGGGGTTAATAATGGCTGCAATGCCTCGATGAGATGCGCGAATACGAAAAATTCCTATCTTGTGCCTGCCCATAATTTGCAGTTTAGTGGCGCCCGGATCACTGAGTGCCTAGGTTGCACGATGTCGCCGCTTCTGACGCGCCTGCTTGCATCGGCCAGCGCACTCGGCGTGAGTACGCTTCCGAGCCATGCGCTCGATCCGACCGCCGTCGAGCTGGAGGAACTGCAGGTCACCGCGCAGGGCGGTCCCGCACATCCCTCTGCGACGGTTGCGGGACCGGCCGCGAACCTGAAGACCCGGATCTCATCGTCGGTCCTGGCTCTCCCGGGCAACACCACGGTGATCGACGCCGCGGAGATCGCCCGTCTACCCGTGCAGAGCTACGGCGACCTCTTCCGTCCCGTGGCAGGCTTCGATGTCTCGAATTACGGCCAGGGCGGCGTCGGGTACGGCATCGCCCTGCGCGGCTTCACCGATGCCGAGCACGGCCGCGACGTCGCCGTCTTCATCGACGGGGTGCCGATCAACGAGGTTTCCTCGATTCACACCCCGAACTACGTCGATCTCAATCCGCTGATCCCGGAGACCATCCGCTCCATCAGCATCGTGCGCGGCCCCTTCTCGGTCGAGGCGGGCGACGCCAATCTCGGCGGCTCGATCTTCATCGACACCAAACGGGCCGAGCCCTTCTCGACCGTCGGCGCGTCGGGCGGCTCCTTCGGCACGGGGCGGGGGCTTGCCACCTTCAGCCAGCTCGGCCCGGGGATCCAGCCCTTCCTTGCCTACGAAGGCTACGGCACCGGGGGCTATCGCGAGAACGGCGATCTCGGCCGCTACAACGCCTTCAACAAGGTCACCATCCCCCTCGATCTCGGCTCCAGCCTGTCGCTGCGGGTGCAGATGTACGGCACCGGCTTCGGGCAGCCGGGCTATCTGGAGCGCGACCGCGTGCGCGCGGGTCTCGTCTCACCGCGGGCCGCGACCAACATCACCGATGGCGGCGGCAAGACCCTGCAGACCTTCGTGGCCAACTACGTCAACGGTGGACCGGACGACGAGGTGGCGGCGCTTCTCTATGCCAGCCACGACGTGTTCAGCCGCTTCTCGGATTTCGGCGCCGGCCAGCGCGGGCAGGTCGAGGAACGGGAGACCGTGGGCGGCCGCATCCGCAAGGTCTGGACGACGAGCCTGTTCGACGCGCTGCCGACCCAATTCCTCGTCGGCGGCGATTGGCGGAGCGATGCGCTCGAGGTGAACACCGGCCCCTCGGTCGCGCGCAGCTTCACCGCACGCACCCTCGATCTCGATCTGTTGCAGCACAACCTCGCGGCCTACGCGCAGGTGCAGGTCAAGCCGGCGCTCTGGCTGAAGCTGACCGGCGGCGCGCGCTTCGACCAGTTCTTCTACGACGTGCGCAACAACCTCGACCCGGCCCTGTCGCCCAAGGTCAGCCCCAACGTGGTCTCCCCCAAGGGCGGTGCGGCGCTCACACCCTTCGACTGGCTGGAGCTGTTCGCCAATTACGGCCAGGGCTTCCGCAGCCCCTCCGCCTCGAGCGAATTGACGAACAATCCCCGCCTCACCCCACTGAGCATCGAGAGCACGGAGGGCGGCGGCCGCCTCGTGTTCGACCGGTTCAGCCTCCTCGGCACGGTGTTCTTCACCGACATCGCCAACGAGGTCTTCCAGCCCGCGCCCGGCCTGCCCGTGCAGAACCTGGGCAAGTCCCGCCGCGACGGCTTCGAGGTCGAGGCGAAGGTCCTGGCCTATCGTGAAGGCCTCGACCGCGTGGCGTTGTTCGCCAACTATTCCGGCGTCTCGGCCCGACTGCTCAACGGCGCGCCATCCGTCTTCATCCCCAACGTGCCGGCCTATCTGGCAACCCTCGGCGCCGAATTCGACATCGCCGCACCGGTCGCCCTGTTGCCCCGCGGGCGCCTGACGGGTGCGGCCTACCTGTCCTACATCGGTGCCAAGCCGCTGACCGAGGATGGCGCCTTGCATTCCTCGCCCTATCCGCGCGTCAGCGGCCGGATCGCCTACGTCCACGAGAGCGGCTGGACGACCTACGGGCAGGCGACCTGGTATCCCGGCGACCGCACGAGCGAGAGCATCTTCAACTTCGGCTCGTCGGTCTCTGCCTCGGCCGCCGAGATCTTCACCAGCCCGCAGCCGCGCCTGACGCTGCTGGCCGGCATCACCTGCAGCCTTGCAACAGGAGCACCTCTTCAATGAGACGGACCGCCGCCCTCACCGCACCGGCTTGCGCCCACGACATCTGGCTCGACCCGGCCGGCAACGGCGTGCAGATCCTCTATGGCCATCCTCACGAGCCGGAACTGCCGAGTGCTGGCAAGCTGATGAGCCTGACCGCCTACGAGCCTTCGAGCGCGGTGGCCCTGAACGCCAAGCTGCAGACCGGCCCAATGCCCGCGCTCAAAGCCGCGCATCAGGGCGACGCATTGTTCGCAGCCGCCTACGACAACGGCTACTGGGTGCGCCTGCCCGACGGCAGCTACCGCAACGCCAGCAAACGGATGCTGCCGCAGGCCGATAAGAGCCTCTGGTCGGTGAAGTTCGCCAAGGCCGTGTCCGGCCCGACGGCCCCGTGGGACAGGATCGTCGGCCAACCGCTGGAGATCGTCCCGCTGGAGGAGCCGGCCGCGGCCTCGGGCCAGATCCGGGTGCGCGTGCTGTTCGAGGGCCGCCCGCTCGGGGGCGCCAGCGTGGTCGCCACCGACGGCGTGAACTTCAAGAGCGAGGCGGATCAGGCCCGCGCCACGACCGACACGGACGGCGTCGCCGTCGTCTCGCTGCGCAGTGCCGGCCCGCAGGTGCTCGGTGTCGCTCACCGCGTGACCCCTTCGCAGACGCCGACGCTGGCCGATGCGGACAGCTACGGCGCGACGCTCGCTTTCACGGTCACCGACCCGAAGACCAACTGAGCGAGAGGCTCGATGGAGCGCAGGCGGCATCGGCTCTCAAAGCCCGCGCCGCCTCGATCAAGGTCCACGACGCCGAACGGCATCGCTTTCGCGCCCGAGGGTGCGACGGCTTAGATCGTCGGTGCCGATGAGGGCACACCACAGGCCGCAACGAGAGGCGAGGCGCTTTACGGCGTCCGCCAAGAGACCGGATGAACTCATGGCGCCGCCGCGAGCTCGGCGTTCATCGCCCTGAGGCAGGAGATGGGGCGGGTGCGTTCGGAGAGTCCCACCACGCGAGCGGGGTTCGCATGACTTTGGGCGAACCCCGTCGATCCGCTGCGTTCACGGCTTGATGCTTCTGTGCTCGCATCACGGGGGCGGTTCCAGGCGAGAGCTTTCGGATCGGCTGCAGAGGAAGAAGCGGATGCAGGCCGAAGACTCGGCATGCCGTGCCGAGGACCAGACCGCCGCTGCGCAGGTGCACCGGATCGACCGCGACCCCAGCCGGATCCGCTTGCTTGGCCTGCGTGAGGGCTTCTGGGCGGCGATCACAGCGGTCGCCGTCGCCCATACCGAGTTCGACACGACCCGCTCCACCGCCCGCGACCAACTCACGGGCGCTTTGATCGGCGGAGCCGCCGGTCTCGGTGCCCATCTCTCGCTCGGCCCCTCCCTACCGACCTACGCATCGGCTGTCCTGCTCGCGACACTTGCCTGCTGGCTCGTCAACGTGTCGAGCGCGTGCCGTGTCGCCAGCATCACCGCCACGATCATTCTACTCGTGCCCCATGTCGGGCCGGTGGAGCGCATGGCGGGGTCGCGGGTGCTGGAAGTCGGCTGGGGCGTTTGCGTGGCCGTGGCGACGGTCTGGATCGTCACCCGCCTGAACCGTGGGATTGGGATCAAACTCTGACGCCGAGTGCTTCGAGTTAGGAGAGCCTCCTCCTGTGACCCTGACCCAGCAAACTGGTCCGCGCTGAGCGCAAGTTTTTCGGGCATCCTGAACCCGGAAGGAGGGAGGATGCCATGCCTCGCAAACGCTTCACGAATGAACAGATCGCCTTCGCCCTACGGCAGGCTGAGACGGGCGCCTCGGTGGACGAAGTCTGCCGGAAGATGGGCGTGTCCGAGCCGACGTTTTACCGCTGGAAGAAGCAGTTCGTCGGCGTGGGCGTGCCGGAGATCCGGCGGCTCAAGCAACTGGAGGACGAGAACAGCAAGCTCAAGCGGGCTGGTCGCCGATCTGACGCTGGACCGCTCCATGCTGCAGGATGTTCTGAAGCGAAAGTGGTGAGGCCCGCCGTTCGCCGCGAGGTCGCCGGTCACTTGCAGGTGGTCTACGACATCAGCGAGCGACGGGCCTGTCAGGCTACCGGCTTCGGCCGTTCGTCCCAGCGTTACAGGAAGCGAGCCGACCCGTAAGTCGCTCTGCAGCGTCTGCTAACTTATTGAGGAGATTGGCGCACCCGACACGATTCGAACGTGTGACCTTTGCCTGAGGAGGGCCACGCTGCCATCCCTTTGAGCAATCAAGACTTCCACCGCCCCGCACAGCGCCGTTGCGCTACGCCTTCGGTTGGGCTACTCACGAGCCACGGTCAGCACCCGTAGCTCAGCTGGATAGAGCGTTGCCCTCCGAAGGCAAAGGTCACACGTTCGAATCGTGTCGGGTGCGCCATCATAAGCCATTGTTTTTGCTTATGGTTTTTTGACCCTGCCGAAAGCTCCACCTAGCGTTCGTGAACAGCCTGTCACGCTTTGTCACAAGCGACGGGTCACGAATCATGGCGACTATCCGAAAGCGGGGACGTTCCTGGCAGGTTCAGGTGCGGCACATCGGCTTTCCCACTCGCTCAAAATCGTTCTCATCCAAAGCGGCTGCGGTAGCGTGGGCGCAGGCACGGGAGCGGGATTATGCTCCCATTGACGATCCCGCAGGGCGGTCAGCTAACAATAGCTTGACGGTAGGGGAACTGTTGCGGCTGACCTGACCGGTATTTTGGACCGAGCCGAGTGAGAGACGACTGCATGGCCGCTGGCATGGGTCGCCGGAAGGCCAAATCGGGGAAGCTGACGGGCGCGGGCGGCCGGTAGCCCAGGGACGAGTGCGGCCGGACCCGGTTGTAGGTGTTCTGCCAGAGGGCGATCACGGCCTGGGCTTCCTTGAGCGAGTAGAAGATCTCTTGGCGCAGGCACTCGTCGCGCAGCTTGCCGTTGAAGCTCTCACAATCCCCGTTCTCCCACGGCGAGCCCGGCGCGATGTACTGGATCTGCGAGCCAGCCTTGGCGACCCATTTGCGCAACGCCTTCGCGATCATCTCAGGGCCATTGTCGCAGCGGATGTACTCCGGGATGCCATGCAGGCACATGGCGTCGGCCAGCGCCTCGATCACACCGAGGCTGTTGATGCGCCGCGCCACCTTCAGCGCGAGGCAGGCCCGACTGTGCTCATCGATCAGAGTCAGGATGCGCAGGCTTCGCCCGTCATGGGTTTGCGCCTGAACGAAGTCGAAGCTCCAGACGTGATTGCGGCGAAGCGGCCGTAGTCGTTTGCCCGAGCCGTCGTTCAGCCACAGGCGGCTGCGGGGTCTCTATCGGCTCGGGACCTTCATCTTCCTGGCTTGATCGACCTGCAGGCCGCCGTACTCCTTGCGCCAGCGGTCAGAGCTCTGCTCGGAGATCTCCGCCTCCTTGCACGCCAGCGACAAACTCTTGCCCTGCGCCGTCTGCACCTCGATCTGGCGCAGCTTCAGCACGACCGGCTCTGCGCTCGTCTTCTGTCCTCGCCGCATGTCCGATTCCTTCGGTCCTGGCTGATCCTCTCAATCAGCCCGGTCCAAAGACAGCCGGTCAGGTCAACGCCCCGAGCCTTCGCCAACCAAGCTGCCACAGTCCGAGAACTTGCATAGGCCGTGGACCACAAACCGGGGCAAATCCATCAGGGCGGACCACTTCGATGGGGGCGGATCAGTCACGTGAGATGCCTAACATACCACCAAGCATTTGCGGTCGCGCAGCCGCCGAACAGTGTTTGCGTCTATTCTCGATCCTGCCGCACGATCTGCTCCGCGCCCGCTTTCTGCCCGTGCGACATGTCGAACGCTTTCGGCCCAGGCCACGGCCATACCGGCTGAGCATGTCGCGAGCCGGACGCTAATCCGCGGCCGATGCGCTCACCGCGGCGATGATGCCGGTGAGTACCCGGATCTGTGGCGCCTGCTTCGTGAGATGGCGCCCCCTGTCCGAGGCGGCGTCGAGATACCCCCACCAATCCCAGCAGCCGTTCGGATTCGGCTCGATCCAGGCGGCGTCCACGACGCCATCGAGAGCGGGCAGTCGACAGATGGGGGCGGACACCGGCGTGCCGAGCGCGATCGCCGGATAGACGATGATCGTCCGGTAGCGCTCCGCCCACTCGTTGTAGCCGGCCGTGCGCGCGAACTGCCGGGCATCCTGTTTGCAGCCGTGGAGCGCCACGTGCACCCGGCAGGCGCTGCCGGCCGCACGGCAGGCCGGCGGGACGTAGATGGAGCCGGTCGGTGCCATGTCGAAGTTGCGCCGACGGGTGCTCTTGTCCGGCGACCAGAGCCAGACCGGATTGAGATGGTCGTTCGCGAGGGCGGGACTACCGGCCTTCACCCGGTCGATGAGGGACTGCTGATCGAACGCCCAGACCTCGGATTCGGGGACCTGCGGGGCCCGCTGGCTCGGGTCGTAGGGCGCACCGGCACCGAACAGCGAATGGAACATCTTGCCCACGTTGTCCTCCGCGCCGCAGCGCCGGACGAAGTCCGCCTCCCGGTCGTCGGCGGCGCAGGCCGCGCTGCCATCGGGCGTGATGATGCCGTGCCCGGCGCGGCTGCTTCCATCCGCGGCGTTGCCTTCGTCGAGGCTTGCCGCAGCGCCGATGAACGCGGTGAGGAAGGCCGCATCCGCACGACCCGACCCCACCGTAACGGTCTCGTCGGCCGGGCTTTGGAACACCCAGGACCGGCTCAAGGCCTGCGGTCGACCCGACACGAGGCTGTCGATCGCACCGTCGGCAGCCAGGCGGTGAGCCGTATCGATCGTGGGCGTCAACGCGCTGCGGCCGCACAGGCAGGCATTGACCGCCCGCGAGAGGCTCCCATCGGCGCAGCCCCATTGCGGTCCTGCGACGGCGCCCACCGCCTCGACCGAACCCGAATGGGCCACGGCGTATTGAACGGCCATCGCGGCGCCCGATGACAGGCCCGAGAGGCTGACCCGGTTCGGATCACCCGCGCGCCGCAGGCCGCGACCGTCATCGGCCGCAGCGACCGTCGCAATTGCGCATAGGAGGGCCGCAAGGCCAACCGTCCGAGCGAGGCGCCCTCCGATCATGCTCATACCGCTTCTCCCTCTGCGTAGGCTGGCCTGTCTGGCCGGATCAGCGCTCCTTGCCGAGCGCGTCGAGGGCGGGGCCGAGGCCGCGGAAGGAGAGCGGAAGCGCCATCTCCTGTCCACCCGCATCCTTGAACAGCAGCCGGCCCGGCGCCTCCGCCTCGCGCCAGCGCTTCAGGACCTCCTCCTTCACCGCCCCGTCGGCCAGACAGCCGCCGGGCAGGCAGCGCCGCCACGCGAGGTCCGGCATCGACGCCTTGACGTCCCGCTCGTCGAGCCCGACCCGGACGGTCGAGGGGAAGCTCACCGCCACCGGCAGCAGCGCCGTCATCCGCAGTTCCGTCTCGCCCGGCACCCGCCCGATCGCGACCTGGGCGATCGGCGCGGGCTGCCCCTGCACCTGCATGCCTTGCGACACCTCGCACAGGCGCACGGTCTTCTCGGGCGGGCCGAGGCGCTGGCACCGAAGGACCCAGTCACCGTAGCTGGCGGTGGTCACGCCCGGTTCGGACGGGACCGGTGGCGGCGCGGCCGGGGCGGCGGGAGGCTTGCCGCTCGTTGGTTGCGCCAGGGCGGAGCCGAGGAAGAGCGCACCTCCGGCCAGCACGGCGGCGACAGCGGCCGGACGGCACAAGCTGAGGAAGCCGGCGGACGGCACAAGGTGGCTGCCGCGGGCAAAGCCGAAGCGCTGGGGCTGGGCGAGATGCCGGGTGCGGTGGGCCTCGCGGTCGAGGGGGACGACGGCGCGGGAGAACAGCGGGAGCAGCTTCATCGGTGCGGGGGATCCGGTTCGGGCTCAGCGGGCGGACAGGCCGGCCTGCGGCGCAGGCGCCGCGATGAGCGGCGTGAGGAAGCAGCCGCCCTGCTGGCTGGTGCAGACGAGGGTGGCGTCGAAGCGCGGGTCGGAGACGCGCAGGGCGCCGTCCGGGCCGGCCCCGAGGAGGAGCGGCAGGTCGGGGGCGACCGGGCGAGCGTCGAGGCGGGCGGCGCGTTCGACGGAGCTGGCCAAGCCGGAGGGGGCGAGGGCGATCGGCCGCGGCTCGGGCTGCGGCTGTGTCGGCCTCGCAAGCACGGCAAGATCTGCGCCGACGAAGCCGAGGCTGTAATTGGCCGAGGCCGAGAGGCTGCCGCGGGTGATGCGGTAGAGGCCCGGCTCGCTGGCCGCGTCGGCCGCGGTGGCCAGCACACCGGTCAGGCGGTCGCCGTTGGCGAGGCCGCGTCCGCCCAGGGTGTAGGTCAGGATCGGGTTGGCGTCGCCGTAGACCCGGGTGAGCCCGTCGGCGGTGATGGTGAGCGGGCGCCGGTCGATGGTGTAGCGGCCGGCTTCGGTGGCGCCGACGCGGTAGTTGCCGTTGGTGAGCCGGCCCGTCACCGTGAGGCGGTACGCCCCGGCGGCGCGGGTGGCATCGAGATCGAAGCTGCTGGACAGGCCGGTGAGCACGCTCGCGTCCTGTCCGCCGACGAGGCCGCTGGCCGACAGACCCGGATCGATGGGCGTGTCGCCGTAGACCGAGCGGCCGCCCTCGGCCGCGACGGTGACGAGGGCCGGTGTGATCGTGAGCGTGCCGGTGGCGGGCAGGGCATAGTTCGAGGCCAGCCCGTTCCCGCCGGCGACCGCCAGGCGCAGGCCGGTGAGGCGCGATCCCGTGTAGATGGCGGCATCGGCAGAGAGGGGGGAGCCGGCCCCGGCGGTGAGGGTGACGGTCTCGCCGGTGACGCCCCCGGCGACGGCGAGTTGACCGGCGTGGAACTCGGTTGTGGCGTCGTAGGTCTTCGTGCCGGTGACGGTGAGCAGGGCCGGAGCGACGGTGAGAGCCGTGGCGTTGCCGGCGGCCTGGACGAGGAGGTAGTTGCCGGCGCTCAGCCCGGAACCGGTGACGGCGTAGCTGCCGACGTTGCTGCCGGCGCCCGCTTGCGTGGTGAAGGCGAGGGTGCCGGTCGTGCTGTTGGCCGGCGTGTCGGCGCCGAGGAAGCCGGCGACGCGGCCGGTGAGCGCCGGATTGGCGCTGCCGTAGGTCCGGCGGGCGGCGTCGGCGGTGTAGGTCAGGGTGGCCGGCATGATCGCGACCGTGCCCGCGGCACCGGAGAGCGTGTAGTTCGGGTTCGACAGAGCGAGGCCGGAGAGGTCGGAAAGCGCCCGGCTGCCGGCGTCCTTGGCCGCGAGGATGCCGGTGCCGGCGACGGTTACCGCATCCCCGTTGACGAGGTTGCCTGCGGTGAGCAAGCCGCCGACGAAACCGGTGCCGCCGTCGTAGACCCGCGTGCCCGACAGCGTCACGGCGCGCGGCGTGACGGCGAGGTCGGCGCCTTGGTAGGTCAGCGCGTAGTTGGCCGAGGCCGCCAGCGACCCTTGCGTGATGGCGTAGTCCCCGACGCCGCTGCCGGCCGTGGCGATGGTGGCGAGGCTGCCGCTCAGGGCGTCGCCGTCGGCGAGGCCACGCCCGCCGACGGTGTAGGTCAGCGTCGGGTTGGCATCGCCGTAGACCCGGGTCTGCCCCTGTGCCGTGACCGTCACCGCGCGTGGCACGATGGTGAGGCCGTGACCGCGCGTGGTGTAGGTGATGGCGTAGTTGCCGGCCGAGCCCGCCGCGAAGGTCGCGTCGGTGCCGGTGAGGGCGTAGCGTCCGACGCCGCTGGCCGCGGTGGCCGGCGTCAGAAGCCCGACGCCGTCAAGGCGGTCGCCGTTGACGAGGCCGTCGCCGGCGGCTGTGCCCCGCGCCGGGGTGGCCTCACCGTAGGCGCGGGTGAGCGCATCCGGCGTGACCACGAGCGCGCGTGGGGTCACCGTCCAGGTGCCGCTCCGGCGGTCGGCGACGACGTAGTTGCGGTTGGTCAGCGAGCCGGTGACGGCGAGGGTATAGCGGCCCGCCGCGCTGGCGGCGTCGAGGTCGAAGCTGTTGGACAGGCCGGTGAGCACGCTCGCGTCCTGTCCGCCGACGAGGCCGCTGGCCGACAGGCCCGGATCGGCCGGCGTGTCGCCGTAGACCGAGCGTCCACCTTGGGCCGTGACGGTGATGGAGGCCGGGGCGATGGTGCCGGCGGCGATGACGGAGGTGGCCGAGAGGCGGTAGTTGGCCGCTTCCGCGCCGGTCAGCCGCAGGCCGCTCACCGTGATCGTGCGGGGGCCCGCATCGCCGCTGTCGTAGCCGGCCGCGATGCTGTCGAGGCCGATGCGGCCGGCATCGGTGCCGAGGATGCCCGCAAGGTCGACGAGGCGGCGTCCGGCGGGCAGGGCGGCGGTGCCGTCGTAGGTCTTGTCGATGCCCTGAGCGCCACGCGCCGTGAGCAGGGCCTGCGTGACCGTGACCGTGCCGCCCGCACCGGCGAGGGTGTAGTTCGGGTTCGACAGGCGCAGACCGGAGAGGTCGGCGAGGGTCTGGGTCCCGGCGTTCCGGCCCGCGAGGGTCCCGGTGCCGGAGACGCTCACGCTGTCCCCGTCGACGCGGTTGGCGATCGTCAGCAGCCCGCCCGCAATGCCGGTGGTCGCATCGTAGACGCGCGTGCCGGAGAGCGTCACCGGCCGGGCGGTGACGGCGAGGTCGGCGCCCTGATAGGTCAGCCTGTAGTTGGCCGAGGCCGCCAGCGACCCTTGCGTGACGGCATAGCCCCCGACGCCGGACGTGACCGCCGCGCCCGTCGCGAGCGCACCCGCGAGCCGGTCGCCGTTGACGAGGCCGCGCCCGCCGACGGTGTAGGTCAGCGCCGGGTTGGGATCACCGTAGCGGCGGGTCTGCGCGTCGGCGGTGACGGTGAGGGCGCGCGGATCGACGGTGAAGGTGCCGGTCTCGATCCGGTCGATCCGGTAATTGCGGTTGGTCAGGGTGCCGGCGACGGCAAGGGTGTAGCGGCCCGCCGCGCTGGCGGCATCGAGGCCGAAGCCGCTGGACAGGCCGGTGAGCACGCCGACACCCTCGCCGCCGACGAGGCCGCTGGCCGACAGGCCGGGATCGGCCGGCGTGTCGCCGTAGGTCGAAGATCCGGAGCGGGCGGTGACGATCACCGGAGCCGGGGTGATGCTGAG
This sequence comes from Methylobacterium sp. AMS5, assembly GCF_001542815.1. Lineage (GTDB taxonomy): Bacteria > Pseudomonadota > Alphaproteobacteria > Rhizobiales > Beijerinckiaceae > Methylobacterium. Next base: position 1,219,223 of record NZ_CP006992.1, on the reverse strand, counting down.
CGTAGCGGTGGCCGGCAGGCGGTAGTTGGCGGCCGCGCCGTTGCCGCCGGCGACCGCGAGGCGCAGGCCGGTCAGGCTCGATCCCGCGTAAGTGCCGGCATCGGCGGAGGCCGCGGTGCCGGAGCCGGCGGTGAGCGTGAGGGTCTCGCCGTTGACGCCGCCCGCAACCGTGATCTGATCCGCCGTGAACCCGGTGGTGGCGTCGTAGGTCCTGGCGCCGCTGATGCTGAGCGCTGCGGGATCGACGGTGAGTGCGGCGGCATTGCCCGCCGCCTGAACCAAGACGTAGTTGCCGGCGCTGAGCCCGCTGCCGGTGATCGCGTAGGTGTCGACGTTGCTCGACGCGGTGGCCGTCGTGCCGAAGGCGAGCGTGCCGGTGGTGGCGCTGGCCAGGCTCTCGCCGGGGACGAAGCCGGTCACCGTCCCGGTCAGCGCCGGGCTGGCCGCGCCGTAGGTGCGGCGGACCGCATCGGCGGTGTAGGTCAGCGTGGCGCGGGCGATGTCGGCGGTGAGGCCAGTGGGCTGGACGAGGGTGTAGTTGCCGGCGTCGGTGCCGGTCAGGGTGTAGCCCGTGACGGTGACCGGTTTGTTCCGGCCGGCGTTCTTGTCGGCGAAGCTGCCGGTGCCGGTGCCGCCCAGCGCGACCACGTCACCGGTGAATGCGAAGACCGTCGCGGTGCCGCTGAGCGTGGCCGCGGTGGTGCCGTCGTAGGTCTTGTCGAGGGCGGTCACGCCGGAGACGGTCAGGTTGGCGCGAGCGATGTCGGCGGTGAGGCCGGTGGGCTGGATGACGACGTAGTTGCCGGCGTCGGTGCCGGTCAGGGTGTAGCCGGTGACGGTGACCGGTTTGTTCCGGCCGGCATTCTTGTCGGCGAAGGCGCCGCGGCCGGTGCCGCCCACCGCGACCACGTCACCGGTGAGTGCGAAGACCGTCGCGGTGCCGCTGAGTGTGGCCGCGGTGGTGCCGTCGTAGGTCTTGCCGGCGGCGCTGACGCCGGAGACGGCGAGGTTGGCCCTGGCGATGTCGGCGGTGAGGCCGGTGGGCTGGACGAGGGTGTAGTTGCCGGCGTCGGTGCCGGAGAGGGTGTAGCCGGTGACGGTGACCGGCTTGTTCCGGCCGGCATTCTTGTCGGCGAAGCTGCCGGTGCCGGTACCGCCCAGCGCGACCACGTCACCGGAGAATGCGAAGACCGTCGCGGTGCCGCTGAGTGTGGCCGCGGTGGTGCCGTCGTAGGTCTTGTCGAGGGCGGTCACGCCGGAGACGGTCAGGTTGGCGCGGGCGATGTCGGCGGTGAGGCCGGTGGGCTGGACGAGGGTGTAGTTGCCGGCGTCGGTGCCGGAGAGGGTGTAGCCGGTGACGGTGACCGGTTTGTTCCGGCCGGCATTCTTGTCGGCGAGGCTGCCGATGCCGGTGCCGCCCAGCGCGACCACGTCACCGGCGAGTGCGGTGACGGTGGCGGTGCCGCTGAGCGTGGCGGCGGCGGTGCCGTCGTAGGTCTTGTCGAGGGCGGTCACGCCGGAGACGGCGAGGCTGGCCCGATCGATCGTACCCGTGCCAGCGACGGCGGACAGCACGTAGTTGCCCGCCTTGGCCCCGCTCAGCGACAGGCCGGAGACGAGCACCGAGCGGGTGCCGGCGCGGGCGCTGTCGTAGGCCGCGTTGCCGGCCACCCTGACGTCGTCACCGAACAGGACGCCGGCGCTGGTGAAGCCGGTGCTGCCGCCCGGCAGGGCGGTGGTGCCGTCGTAGGTCTTGGTCACCCCGGTGGCGCCCGTCACGGTGATGGTCGCCGGGGTGATGCTCAGCGTGCCGGGGACGTAGAGGATGCGGGTGGCGTTGCCCGCCGGGCTCGTGACGGCGGTGCCGGAGGCGGTCACCGCGTAGTTGCCGACGTCGGAGGTTCGGCTGGCGCCGCTGCTCAGAGTGCCGAGCGTCGTCACGAAGTCGCCGGGGCGCAGGCCGGCATAGGACGCGATCGGCGCGCTGCCGCTGCCATAGGTGCGGCTGCTGCTGGGCGTGACGGCGACGACGTTCGAGAGGCCGTAGAGCTGCGGATAGAAGGCGATGCCCTGCCCCCCCTGGCCGACCTGGTTCGGCGGCGCCCAGACGGTGGCGAAGTCGAAGCCGGCATAGTTGGCTCGGAAGCTGGCGAGATCCTGCATCTGCGCCGTGGTCAGGCCGGTGGCGCCGGCGGACGAGCCGGCGCCGACGCCGCGGCTCTGCCCGGTGGCCTGCGTGTCCCAGTAGGTGTTCTCCAAGGCGCCGACGGTTCGGCCGACGAGGCCGCCCACGGAGGAGGAGCCCGAGACGCTGCCGCTGGCATAGGACTGGCTCACCGTGCCGTCGTTGTTGCCGACGAGGCCGCCCACCCTGGAGGAGCCCGTGGCGCTGCCGCTGGCGTAGGACTGGCTCACCGTGCCGCCGGAGTTGTAGCCGACGAGGCCGCCCACGGAGGAGGAGCCCGTGGCGCTGCCGCTGGCGTAGGACTGGCTCACCGTGCCGTTGTTGAAGCCGACGAGGCCGCCCACGGAGTTGGAGGAGCCCGTGACGCTGCCGCTGGCGTAGGACTGGCTCACCGTGGCGCCGTAGTAGATTTCACCGACGAGGCCGCCCACGCCGGAGGAGCCCGTGACGCTGCCGCTTGCGTAGGACTGGCTCACCGTGCCGTTGTTGGTGCCGACGAGACCGCCCACGATGGAGGAGCCCGAGACGCTGCCGCCGACAAGGCCGAGGCCGCTCACGCGGCCGCCCGTACCAAGGAAGCCGATTAGCCCGACACCGGCCTGGCTCGGCCGGGCGATGGTCAGCCCGGTGATCGTGTGCCCCGCCCCGTCCAGGCTGCCGGTGAACGGGGTGCTGGAGGTCCCCACCGGCACGAACCCGCCCGCCCCCCAGGGGCCGGTCGATGCGTCCGTGGCGGCCGTGGCCGAGGCGTCGAGATCGCGGGTCAGGCGGTAGGACCCGGCGAGGTTGGCGCCCATCAGTTGCAACTGGTGCAGGTTCGAGACCGCAATCACGCCCCCGACCGGAGCCGCCGCCTCGCTGCGCAGGATCGGCCGCATGTCCCCGGCCTGATACCAGACGGTGCCGAAGTCGAAGCTTTGGGTGGTGTCGAGCGGATTGATGTAGCCGGCCTGGGAGCGCGCCTGCACCGTGGTCAGCCCGGTGGAGCCGGCGGACGAGCCGGCGCCGACGCCGTTCGCCCGCCCGGTGGTCTGCGCATCCCAGTAGGTGTTCTCCAAGGCGCCGTCGGTTCGGCCGACGAGGCCGCCCACGTTGGAGGAGCCCGTGACGCTGCCGCTGGCATAGGACTGGCTCACCGTGCCGTAGTAGTTGTTGTTGCCGACGAGGCCGCCCACGATGGAGGAGCCCGTGACGCTGCCGCTGGCGTAGGACTGGCTCACCGTGCCGCTGCTGAAGCCGACGAGGCCGCCCACGTAGTTGGAGGAGCCCGTGACGCTGCCGCTTGCGTAGGACTGGCTCACCGTGCCGCTGCTGAAGCCGACGAGGCCGCCCACGGAGCTGCCGAAGCCCGTGACGCTGCCGCTGGCGTAGGACTGGCTCACCGTGGCGCTGTTGAACATTTCACCGACGAGGCCGCCCACGCCGGAGGAGCCCGTGACGCTGCCGCTTGCGTAGGACTGGCTCACCGTGCCGTTGTTGGTGCCGACGAGACCGCCCACGATGGAGGAGCCCGTGACGCTGCCGCCGACGAGCCCGAGGCCGCTCACGCCGCCGCCCGCGCCGAGCAAGCCGATCAGCCCGACATAGTTCTGGCTCGGCCGGGCGATGGTCAGCCCGGTGATCGTGTGGCCCGCCCCGTCCAGGCTGCCGGTGAACCCCGCGGTGTTCGTCCCCACCGGCACGAAGCCGCCCGCCCCCCAGGGGCCGGTCGATGCGTCCGTGGCGGCCGTGGCCGAGGCGTCGAGATCGCGGGTCAGGCGGTAGGACCCGGCGAGGTTGGCGCCCATCAGTTGCAACTGGTGCAGGTTCGAGACCGCGATCACGCCCCCGACCGGAGCCGCCGCCTCGCTGCGCAGGATCGGCCGCAGGTCGCCGGCCTGATACCAGACGGTGCCGAAGTCGAAGCTTTGGGTGGTGTCGAGCGGATTGATGTAGCCGGCCTGGGAGCGCGCCTGCACCGTGGTCAGCCCGGTGGCGCCGCTGGACGAGCCGGCGCCGACGCCGTTCGCCCGCCCGGTCGTCTGCGTATCCCAGTAGGTGCTCGTCAGGGGGCCGGTGTTGGAGCCGACGAGGCCGCCCACGATGGAGGAGCCCGTGACGCTGCCGCTGGCGTAGGATTGGCTCACCGTGCCGGTGTTGTTACCGACGAGGCCGCCCACGTCGAGGGAGCCCGTGACGCTGCCGCTGGCGTAGGACCGGCTCACCGTGCCGGAGTTGTTACCGACGAGGCCGCCCACGTTGTCGGAGCCCGTGACGCTGCCGCCGACGAGGCCGAGGCTGCTCACGCTCCCGCCCGTGCCGAGAACGCCGATCAGCCCGACAAAGCTCTGGTTCGGCCGGGCGATGGTCAATCCGGAGACCGTGTGCCCCGCCCCGTCCAGGCTGCCGGTGAACGGGGCCGCGTCCGTGCCGACGGGCACGAAGCCCTGTCCACCCCACCAAGTGGCGGTGCCGGCGGCGTCGATGTCGCTGGCGAGGCGATAGGAGGCCGCACGGTAGTCCGCCGAGGAGCCCATGCCCTGTAGGCCGTAGACGTCGCTCAGCCGGTACGGATCGGCGTTCGTGCCGTCCCCGCCCACCGCCCGCAGGAAGCTCGCCCCGTCGGCGATGCGGAAGTCCGCCGTGGCGAAGCCGGGCAGCGTGGCCGCGTTCTGGGTCCAGTTGCCCGAGGCCAGGGTGAAGCGCGCCACCGACAGGTCGGCCGTCGCCGTGACGGCGCTGCCCGCCCCCGCCTGCAGGATCAGTCCGCCCGCCTGCGCGGTGATCGGCGCGTTCAGGGCGATCCCCCCGGCGGCCTGCAGCGTCAGGTTCGCCCCGGTGTTCCACGTCAGCGGCGCCGCCACCGTGATGGTGCCGGATTCGTTGCCCGTCGGGCCGGTCGAGACCACGACGTGGGCCGTCGTCAGCGCCGTCAGCAGCCGCGCCGCGTCGATCACGCTGCGCTCGCCCGTCGCGGTGAAGCCCGAGACGCCGCTGTCCGGGGCGTTCGCGATGGTGATGTCGTGCGGGTCGAGCAGCAGCGTGCCGAAGGCACCCCGCGCCGCCGTCAGGACCGTCGTGCCGTCATAGGACAGCACGCCCTTGCTCGACACCTCCGCCTGCCCGCCGCTGCCGCCCGAGGCGCCGCCCCGCGCGGTGATCGTACCGGCGAACCGCGTCGCCACGTCCGACCACACCACCACGTCGCCGCCGTCGCCCCGCACCGTGGCATCCGCCCGGATCGTGCTCGCGGCATCGACCGTGACGCGCTCGGCGCGTGCCAGCGGACCCTGCCCGAGCCGCCCGCCCCCCACGCGCACCACGCCGCCGCCGCTCGCGCCCGACGCCTCGATCAGCGCTGCGTGCGTCGCGATCGTCGGTGCGGTGGCGGTCACCCGCCCGCCCTGGCCGGTACGGCCCTCCGCCAGAACCCGCCCCGACAGCGCGAGGCTCTCGCCCGCCTTCAGCCGCGCCCGGCCCCCCCTCGCGCCGGACACGTCCACGCGGCCCGCCACGTCGAGCCGCCCGCCGGTGATCCGCACCCGGCCACCGTCAGCCCCGTCCAGGCCCGAGGCGTCGAGCCGGGCATTCGGCGCCAGCGCCACCGCACCCTCGCCGCCCGACAGGGTGATGCGCCCGTTGCGCCCCGCCACCGCGCGCGCCTCGACCACACCCGACAGGTTCACCGCCTGACGCGCCATGTCCCGCGCCGCTGCCGCGGTAAGGGTGACCGACCCGCCATCCGCCGAGATCGTGCCCGCGTGCTCGACCAGGGCGCCGCGCCCCTTGGCCTGCGTCGGCACCGCAACTTGCAAAAAGCCGTCGCCGGAGAGGTCCAGCGTCGCCCGCTCGCCCGCGCCGAGCCCGACCCGGCCCATCGGCACTTGGATCGTGCCGGTGTTCGTCACCCGCCCGCCGATCAGCGCCGCGTAGCCGCCGCGCCCGATCGTGATCGCCCCGTGGTTCGTCACCGGCGCCGAGGCGCCCGAGCCGCGGAACGGGCGCCGTCCGGCCTTGAAGTCCTCGTCCGAGATGCCGAGCGAGGAGGCGACGAAGCCCGCCGCATTGACCTGGCCCGAACGGGTGATCGTCACGCCGTTGGGGTTGACGAGGTAGACCTGCCCGTTGGCGTTGAGCTGCCCGGCGATGGTCGAGGGCGTGGCGCCCGTCACCCGGTTCAGGATCGCCGCGTTCGCGTTCGGCTGGTGGATGTCGACCCGGTTGCCCCCGCCGACGGAGAAGCCCTGCCAGTTGACGATGGCGCTCTGGCTCGACTGCGTGATCGCCAGAGCGTTGCCGTTGGGAGCGCCGATCGTGACCCCGCCGGAGACCACCTGCCCGCCGGTCGGCAGCGGCTCGGCCCGGACGGGCACGGGGCAGAGCGGCACGAGGCCGATCCCGACCAGCGCGGTCGAGGCGAGCAGCGCGCTGGTGAAGGCGCGGATGCGGGGCGAGGCGGGGCGGGACATCGCGGGGTTCCGTCAGAACTGCAGGGCGACGGTGAAGGTCAGGCGGGCGGCGTCGGGCAGCCCGTCCGAGCGCTCGGCCCGGCCGAGCTCGACCGTGGCCGCCGCGTTGGTGAAGCTGAAGCTCGGCGCCGCCGCGAGCCGCAGCCCGGCGCCGTAGGCGGCGCCGCGGGTCATCGGCCGCTCCAGCGCGGTCGGGCGCTGCTGGCGCGTCAGGCCGAAGGCGCCGAACAGGTAGGGGCTGATCACCACCGCGCCGGGCGTCTCCTCCGTCGGTGGCAGGCCACTGCCGAGCTGCGCCGGCAGCGAGACCAGCCCGAACGGCAGGATGACCGGCACCACGAACGGCGCCTGCAGCTCGGCGCGCACGACGAAGCCCTCGTCGCCCTGGAACAGGCCGGCATCGAAGGCCGACAGCCCGGATAGGTTGGCGAGCCCGATCTGCTCGGAGCGTGGCAGGGCCTGGTTGAACGCGGTCTGGGCGCGGGTGCGCAGGTCGAGGGTGAGGTGCTCGGCCAGCGGCTGGGTCACCGCCAGCGCCGCCTCCAGCTTCTGGAACTCCGGCCGCACGCCCTGCCGTGACAGCGGCGCCAGCGCCGAGCCGAGAGGCGGGGCCTCGCGCGCGCCGAGCCCGTCGAGGCCGAACGCGGCGGACAGCCGCCCGTTGACGATTGTGTCGGTGGGGGCAAACCAGAGGAAGTCGCCGCCGATGCGGGCGATGCGCAGGCGGTCGAGGGTCAGCGGCGCCGCGACCGGGGTGATGACGCTGACGCGCTCCTCCTGCGCGTCGAAGGCGGCGTCCCCGTTGAAGGTGAGGGCACGCGAGCGGATCAACGGATAGCGCAGCCGGGCGGAATAGCGGGAGAAGTCGGAGGCGATGCCCAGCGTGCCGGGCACGGCTCGCGGCGCGGTGCGGGCGTCGGTGGCCTCGAGGTTGAGGGTCCGCCCGTCGATCCCGAGCGGCAGGATCAGGCCCAGCGCCAGCGCCCGGTTGCGCGGCTCGGCCCCGAGGAAGCTGCGTTCGCCGCCGGTATAGGGCGCACCCGAGGCACGGAAGTACAGGCTCTCGCCGTTTCCGGTGGGGGAGTTGAGATCGAGGCCGCTGCCGAGGGTGTAGGTGCCGAGGCTCTGCGCCAGGGCGTTGTCGGTGGTGATCAGTCCGGTGACGGGCTTGTAGCGCGCCTCGACCACGAGGACGGTGGCGCCGGGCCGGCTTCCGGCGGCGAGCGTGGAGCGCAGCACGGTGCCGGGGGTGTCGCCGGCGACGAGCACGCGGCGCTCGATCTCGGAAAGCCGCAGACCGGGGCGTCCGACGAGGGGGGCGAGCACGGCAGCGATGCGGCCGCGGATCTCGCCCGGCAAGGCCGTGGTGTCGATGCGCTCGATCTCGCCATCAATGACGAGCAGGCGGACCTCACCGCCGTCCTTCAGTTGTTGGGCGGGCAGGACGACGCGCACGAGGGCGAAGCCTTGCGCGGCATAGGCCTGTTCGAGCGCACTTGCGGCGGCGAACAGGTCGGCGACGCTGACGGTGCGGCCGGACAGGCGCGCGGCGAGGTCCGTGGCAACGGGCCCGGGCGCCGGCACCCTGCCCTCGATGCGCAGGCCTCCGACGCGCAGGGAGAGGCGCTCGGCGCCCGCGGGTACAGCGGGTCCGACGCCCTCGGGAATGGCGAGCCCGCCGCCGCTGCGCTGGAGCGGCGGGCTGAACGAGGGCGGGGTGATCTGCGAGGCGGTCTGCGCCAGCACGGGGCCGGCGAGCGGCAGCGTCGCCAGGGCGATGGCGGCGATGGTGCGATGGGACGTTTGGGTCACGAGGATAGCCGCTTACTGGAGTGCCTCGGGCGCGCGATCCCGCCGCACGTCGTCATCGAGACGCACCATCACCCATCTCCTCTCGGCTTGTTCCCGTACGGATCGTGCCCGCGCGGACAGGACCGGACGGGTTTGGCCTCCCTGCGCCGCTCCGCACCGCGTTCGCAGGGAGGCCGTTGACCAGCCCGGCTACAGCGCAGGGGTTGTTAATTCAGATCGCAAGCCGGCCCGGAACAGCAGGTGCTCTATAGAATAAACGTGGAGCCTATCCACCGGACAATACTGCGTCAAGCTTATCCGGAAGCCGTGTCTCAAGATTCGAACGGTCTGGACGAATTTTCCATCGGCTCGGGTATGGAGGCCGCCAAATGTGCCTCGGCAGCAGAGCGGCAGACGACATGAACCCCGTTGCGGAGACGGAGCCCAGCAAGGGCGAGCCCCGAACGCGTTTGCGGCAACCCAGCCCCAATGGAACTAGAACAGATGCTTGTTATAAAAGGAGGCACCCAGGGTACAGTTTCATCAGTATACCGCCTACGCGACATCGGCTCTTCGCGATATGCTGGACTGAGTGAAAAGCACGTAGATTGCGTGCGGGTTTGTGACGGCGTAGCGCCACCATAGCCGCCGGGGCTCCTGCATCATGCGGTAGGCCCACTCAATGCCGATCATCTGCATCCATCTAGGCGCACGCCGCCGCACGCCCGCTAGAAAATCGAACAACCCACCGCTCGTCTTGATAGCTCCAACAGTACTAAGCCTATGCGACCATTGTTGATAGAACTGCTGCTCTAACGGGACGCCGAGCGCGACCCAGAGGATGTCAGGTGCGAGGTCCTTGATGTGCTCGATCGTGGCCTCTAGTTTCTCGCCCGTGAGATAGCCGTGCGAGCGACCAACAATAGAAAGGCCAGGATAGAGAGCAGCAGCGCGGCGGCAAGCCTCCTGATTTACAGCTTCAGTTCCACCAAACATGTAGAAGGTGGCCCCTTTGCGTATGGCCTCGCGCGCGACATCGTGAAATAAGTCTGTTGTCGCGACACGTTCCGGCAGTCGATTGCGGCATAATCGAGAAATGAAGACTAGAGGCTGACCGTCGGCGTTTATAAGATCCGCCGCGGCGAATGCGCGTGCGAGCTCGGGATCGCGTCGGCATCTTGAAATCACTTCGCCATTGGCAGAAGAAAGCATCAGCGGCCGTCCTCTGCCCTGTCGTTCCAGAGCGGCACGGACGATCAGTTCTGCAGTTTGGCGGCAATCAAGGACAGCGATATCAATTCCACCCAATCGTTGTTTGTGAACATCTTGTATATTGTATTCATTAAGTCCAAATTTATCGTCGAAGCGCGCAGAAGCATCTATCATTATACATCTCCTCAAAAAGCTCGCATCTTCCAGCTCCAGAGAAAAATCCGAAAAATACTCCCGCCTTAATCAACAAAGACGCGACGAAACGGCGGGGTCACAGAGATGGCCGCCCCTCGAAGGGCTCCGGGCGCACGATCTCGCTGCCCTTCATCACCCAGAAGTGCGATCGCCCGTCTCCTCTCCGCTTGCCCACGCGCGAACAGGGGTGAATCAGCTTGGCTCCCCTGCGTGGGGCCGCGCAGCGTCTATAGAGTGGCATCCTACCTCGTGACGGGTTAGTCAGTCCAGGCCGCAGATAATTTAACGAAAGCGACACTCTTATAGATTAAACATAGGAAGCATCCGCCGATCAATACTGATATTGGCTTGCTTGGAAGCCGCGTCTCAAAATTCGATCGGCTTGGACGAATTTTCCGTCGGCTCTGAGGCGGAGGGCGCTAGGTTCACCACGGCAGTGAAGTGAGTGCCGGACGGGTCGTCTGCCTGTGAAGCCGGCAAGCAGCCGCAACCTTCCCATTTTCGCCCGTTATTGAAGATTAACTATTCGCAACCATTGATGTCGAATCTGGATCAACTCACAGGCGACGAATCAGCATTTCTCCACGGCTTTCAAACAGTCGGGTAATCAGCACCGATTGAGGTTAGGCGGCTCGCAAAGATATGGCGCAGGGCGTGACAATTATCATTCGCGACGATCTATCGGATGCCGACTGGGACGAGCAGGTATGGCGCCAGCCGCTCGGCAACGTGTTCTGCAGCTCGATGTGGGGGCGATATAAGGCGCGTCTCGGCTGGCGGGTCGGTCGACTCGCTACCCTAACTGCGGACGGAGATTTGCTGGGCCTCGTCCAGTATCATTCAAAGCAGAAAGGCCCGATCCGTTTCACCTATATTCAAGGAGGCCCGCTCTTGACTGGTCGCGGTGAGCGTGAGGCCCCGGCCATCATGACGGCGTTGATCGAAAAATTGGCTCCACGGAGCCTGGATTTCCTAGGCATAAACTTCCAGAGTTTCACCCAAAATACTGCCGTGCTCGCCTTGTTGTCCAGAAAGTTCGTCCCGGTTCTCTCCCCGCGCAACTTCACACTCGAACTCGACATCCGAGGTGATGAGGCCGCGATCATGTCCGGGATGGCGCCGCGCTTTCGGAAGCCCCTTCGCCAAGCGCTCGCCAACCCGAGACTGAGCCATCGCTTCGTGACGGATCGCGAAGAGCGGCTCACTTGCTTCGACGCCTTCGCCGTCATGTACGAGGAATTGAAGGCGCGGAAGGGTTTCGGGGGAGCCTTCGATAGTTCCGCATACCGCGATCTGCTGGCCGCCGACCCACATCACCTGCTGCTTGAGATCAGGGAGGGCGGCGAGTTGATTCTGGTCCGCATCGCTCACCTCTCTGCCCAGCGATGCACCGACTTCTTCGTCGCATCCAACGAGCGCGCCCGCGCCAGCGCCGCGGCGAACCTCTCGGTGTGGCGCATTATCCAGCAGGCAAGGGCGTCGGGCTGCCACGTCTTCGATTTCGGCGGCATCGACCCCGACGGCAACCCCGGCGTGACAGCGTTCAAGACAGCACTCTCGCAGAAGGTCGCCCTGGCTGGTCCGCTCTGGCTTTACGGTCGCTCGCCCACGCTGCGCACCGCCGCTGCGGCCTTCCTCGCACATCGGTGAAGGTAAGCGTGCGATCTCGGAGGACTCGGCAGGCCGCGCTCGCACGCTCCATCGAGGGCAGAGCCGGACAGTGGGTTAGTCCCCGTGTTTCGAGCCGTACCCGCCACGGGCATGCCTAAGATGATGGATTGTTACAGAAATACACTATTTTTATATTATGTATCATTCAGCGAAACCCCGTATTCAAATGGATTAAGTGGAGATTCGCCGTGATAAGTGTTGTAATTCCAGTTAAAAATGGCGCTCGCTTCATCCGCAGTGCCCTTGATAGTGTGCTCGGACAGGGTGAGGTGGTCGCGCAGGTCGTCGTCGTCGACGACGGCTCAACGGACGAGACCTGTGCCGTGGTCGCCGGCCTCGTCGACCGGCGCATCAAGCTGGTCGTGAATGCCGGCAAGCCTGGGCCGTCCGGGGGGCGCAACACTGGCGGCGCCTGTGCGACGGGAGATTGGCTCTACTTCGTCGATGCAGACGATTTGCTCCGACCAAACGCGCTGACCGCCTTGCTCGCGGCTGCGAGCGCGTATCCCGATGCGGGCGTCGTGTACGGTGATTACGGACGCATTAACGAGACGGGCCAACCCGTTGGACGCCGCGGCGCGCTGCGCGCGCTGCGCTCGCTCAGGACAGTCCCGAACAAGCCGTCCGGCGACGTGCTGCGGGAGGCCCTGGCGGGCAACTTCATGATCGTTGGTGCGCCGATCATCCGGCGCGAGGTTTTCCAGGCAGTCGGTGGCTTCAACGAGACGATCCGCTATTGCGAGGACTGGGAAGCGTGGTGCCGCATCGCGGCCATGGCGCGGTTCCACTACGTTGCCGGCCTCGTGGTTCTCGACTACCGGATGCACGATTCGAGCGCGATGCACCGACGCGTCCTGACGCTTGCCGACTTCCGGGCGAGCCTCGACGCCATCTTCTCGGATCCGGGGATCGCGCGCCGCGTTGCAGGCCCGGAGCTTCTGCAATTGCGCCGCCGGGCGGAAGCCCATCTACTCGGCTATATCGCCACGGAGGCGCTGCGCATGGGTCGCTACGCAACGGCACTCGATGCGACAGGCCAGGCGATCGTGCGGGCGCCGCGCATCACGCCCCTAACGCTCGCCCGGGTCGGCGGCGCCCTGGTGGGCCTTTGACCATCCTGCTGCACGCCCCTGCATCGACCGTGGGTCGGCGCCTGCGGAGGGCGACGGCCCTATACCTCAAGCTCGCCTCCGGCTCGCTCGGCCGGGTCGCCGTGCAAGCCCTGTATTTTGCGCTTCTCGTCAATACCCTGACGCTGCCTGATTACGGAACGTTCGCCGCTTGTGTATCGGCTGCAATCATCCTCAGTTGCGGCGGCTCGTTCGGCTTCGTCGCGCCCCTTTTCCGCGTGGCTACGACGCAGCGAAGGCGGCTCGGCTTCTATCTCACGACGCTTCATGTCTACGTGCTTGCGACAATACCACTCGCCACGGCACTCGGACTGATCGTCTATGTCGCCTTTTTCGACCGATACATCGCCTTAGGGCCTTTCCTCGCTGTCGTGTTCTCGGAAGTGCTGTGCATCCGTTACGTCGATGCGATCGTACAGCTCTTCACCGCACTGGGCCGCTTCGCGACGGCCTCGACTCTCGTTCTCGCCGTACCCGCCGCGCGCACCGCCGCGGTTGGGGTGCTGTGGCTGTCGGGTGCACACGACCTGAACAGCTGGGCTTGGGTCTATCTCGCCGGGAACGTCTCGGTCATGGTTCTCGCGGCCGCGCTCGCGCCGCGCGGCCGGCTTCTCTGGCGCAACAGCGTCCTGAAGCGCCGCTTGTGGCAGTCGATTGCGTTCGAAGCCGTTCGCCTCATCCAAGCTCTAGGGACGGAGTTCGACAAGATCCTTGTCATCGTCCTGGCCGACCAGAAGGCCGCGGGTGTCTACGCGCTCAGCATGAAGGTCATCGACCTCGCCAATGTTCCTGTCAGAGCAGCTTTTCCCCTCATCGTACGGCGGCTGATCCAGCGTCCAGCCGATCTGAGCAATCTCTCGCTCCGCGTGGTCTGCGAGGTCAGCATCTGCATCGGCAGTTTCATGCTATTCGTCGGCGCCCTGCTGGTGCTCTCGCTTCGCCCGACGCTGCTGGGTCAGAACGTGGTGGCCGCGTACCCGTGGTTCTCGGCCTGCTGGGTTCTGCCGATGGCGCGGATCGGTCTCGTCTATCACGCCGAACTCTTCTTCGCCGCGGACAGGATGCAGGTCTTCACCTTCGTCGCGATTCTGCTGCTCCTGGCACAGATGATCGGCCTGTCCGTCGTGATCACCAGCCTTCCGGACTTCACAGCGTGGCCCGCTGCACTCGACATCATCTGGAGCGTCCTGTACGGGCTCTCGCTGTGTGCTGCGTTGAGGCTGCTCAATCCCGTCCGATGAGTGTCACGCCTCCCGGGTCGCGATGGCTGTCGCTCTGGTGCGCGTTCCGGGGACCGCCTGCGCGATGAGAGCGCTGTCCGTCGAGGTGGAGGCCGGTTCGGCGCGAGAAAACGCGTCAAAACAAGGGCTTGGAGCCCCCTATCACAGCACGATCGGGGACAACTCTAGGCAACGGCGACGTGGCCCGGCCCCGATGCGGCGGCAGTGAAGACGAGCTTCAGGACCAGCCTCCCGGACTCCGTCGCGATCTTGAGTCGTGGCGGCGCGATGAAGCCTTCGGGCGCGAGGACCGGAAGCAGGTCGGCTTGCGGCAGCGGATCGCCGGGGTGCAATCGCCCCCAGCTTGCCAGCGCCATCCACCGTGTCACGATCGCGCCGTCCGTGGCCCGCCCGATCACCACAACGACGACAGAGGCCTGGAATGCCTCGGTACGGTCGGCAGTCGCGATCACAAGGCTCTGGGGGGCGCGGCCGGCAAACGGGACGGAGCGGGAACCGAAGCCACCGGACGTGTCCGCACCCGGCAGGCCAGCCCGGCGGACGCCGGACGCGCCGGGGCCGAGGACGAGAACGGGGCCGCCGTCGAGGATCAGCCGGGTATCGGCGATCCGTACGGCGTCCATCGGCTTGCCACGCTCACGCCAGAGCGCGACGTTGGAGACGAGCACACGCGGGGTTGGGAAGTCGCGGTGAGCAGACAGCTCCAGAAAGGCCGCTTCCGTCTCAACCTCGCCGGCGACGAGGTTCAGGTTCGACAGGGTCACGCTGGTCTGGACGGCGGCCAAAGTGACAGCGGCCTGGGCGAAGCTCTCGACATAGAGGTTGGTCAAGCTCGTAAAGTAAGCTTGGTGCAGATCGACTGCGCGCTCCGGGCGCCCTCCGTAGGTGTGGATCCCATCGATCGTCCATCCGGCTGCATGCCCAATCATCAGGGCGGGCTCTCGCGCGTCTTCGGCCAGGGCGATGATGCAATCGCGGATCAGACCGTCGGTGAGGCGTCCGTTGGCGACGTCCCCGGCCCAGATCCCGGCCCGGCCCGATCCGCGCACGGCGCAGTCTCTCACGCGGTTCTCGACCAGCGTGCCGGTCGGCGCGCGGTCGGCGGCGTCCCGGTCGGCGAGGACGATCCCGCGTCCGCCGACCGTCGCCACCTCAACCTCCGCAATCTCCGACCAGTAATCTAGCAGGACCACGCCATGCTGGCCGGGGCCGCGCCCGGTTCCTTCGAGCCGCAGCCGCGTGATCCGGGTGCGCCCACGCAGTGGCGCGGGTCCGGCATAGGCTCGGGAGGCGAGGATCGGGCGATCATCCGCCGTGCTGTGCAGAACAGCCCCCGCGCCGTCGAGGATCGTCCCGCTGGGGATCAGGAGGGTGTCGCTGATTTTGTAGGTTCGGGCTTCGAGCCGCAGGCCAGCGCCCTCGGCCCGGTTGAGCCCGGCCTGCAGTGCGGCAGTATCGTCCCGGCCCCGCGCCGGAACCGAGAGGTCGCGCATCTCCAGCATCGCCCTATCCTGCACCGCGACGAGCCGGGTCG
Organism: Methylobacterium sp. AMS5; assembly: GCF_001542815.1. Lineage (GTDB taxonomy): Bacteria > Pseudomonadota > Alphaproteobacteria > Rhizobiales > Beijerinckiaceae > Methylobacterium. The sequence goes on along the minus strand of NZ_CP006992.1, from coordinate 1,203,816 downwards.
ATGGCCAGATCGATGGCTCGGTCGATGGTCACGACATCGCAGCCAGCGCGCAGACTTGCATTGACGGCCTCGGCCAGCAGGCGGCGCGACGTGCCCTGGTCGCTCGCAGGCGAACCGACATCATGGGTGTAGAAGATCAGCCACGCCCGGCGCCGGACGGTTTCGGCCAAGAGATCGGAGAGCCGACCCGGCGGGAAGTTCTGATCGTACAGGCTGACGGCGCGGAGCTGAGCCATGTCGACGTTGCCGACGTTCAAGCCGGCCCGCGTGCCGCGCCCGGAGCGGAAGCGCGCGGCGATGATCTTCTTCTGGCCTATCCCGGTCCCCCCGAATGGATAGGCAAAGTTCTTCAGCGAGATCCGGCTATCGATCGTCGCGAGGGAGGCCGCATTGCCGTCCAGTTCGGCCGCAAGGGCGTCAGGCGCGACGCGCTGCACGTCCGGGTGCGAGCGCGTGTGGCAGCCAATCTCGTGACCTCGGTCGAGGAGCCGAGAAAGTGCCGCTTGATCCGCGAATCGCCATGGACCGAAGCTTCGATCGAGCCAGCCCGAAGCAATGTAGAACGTGCCGGCCACCCCATTCGCCTCGAGGATCGCCGCGCCGACCGACGCAGCGCTGTCGGGAATGTCGTCGAAGGTGAATGAGACGAGCGGGCGTTCGGCCGTCAGCACGCCGACGCGCGGCTGGGCCAGCAGAGCAGCCAGCCGGCCAAGGCGCAGCCAGGGGTGGCGGTACGGTCCGCGATCCATCGTCAGCCCTGATCGTGGGCAGACTTGAGCGGGCCGCCGGACGCACCCGCGGAGGAGGGGCTCAGCGCCCTTTGCCACTCCGCCCGGGCGGTGCGCCAACGCGGCCACCGGGTGGCCTGCCCTGCATTCTGCAGCGGCAGAGGTCGCCCCGGCACCAACGGCGTACCTGCCGCCCGCTCGCCGATGAGCAACACGGCCCCGAGCACCTTCTCGACAGCCGGCCCCAGGAGCCCGTGCAGGGTCTGCAACGACCGCACATGCGTCGCGCCGCTCCGAACCGTCAGCAGGATCCCGTCAGCGATACCGGCGAGGCCTCGGAGGCCGGGATGCCCGCTGGCCTCGCCACAATCGACGACGAGGACGTCGTACCGGTCGACGGCTGGATCGACCAGGGTATGCGCGAGGGCCCGGGGCTCGAACTGGAGAGCGCCATCCCACGATGGCGATACGCCCAGGAAGGCAATAGGATAGCCTTGGACGTCCCTTGCTGCGCGCTCAAGCGGGATGCGCCTCGTAACAACCTTGTCGAGGCCGGATGTCTCGCCGGGGCTCAGGATCCCCGTCAGCCTCGCGTCACGATGATTGGCGTCAATCAAGAGCGTGCGCCAGCCGTCGTGCGCGAAGGCAAGACTGAGGTTGAGTGCTACCGTGCTGCACCCGGCATCCGCCTCCGCCGACATCACCGCGACGACGCTGGGCTTGGTCCTCTCACCCAGGCCTGGCACGACGTCCAAGAGCGCTCCCAGGCCCAAGATTGCCTCGCGTCCCGGCGTGCTCCTGCTATCGTAGAGTTCGACCATGGACGCCCCTCTGTTCCGTCGATGCAGGCGGAAGACTGGCAGGCAGGTCAGGACTCGAAGACCGATGCGCTCCGCCAGATCGTTCGGTGTCCGGATGCAGCCCCTCATCCTGGCTCGGAGCACCGCGAGGGCAGCCGCGACGCTGAGGCCCAGAGCACCGGCGACCGCCATGATGACCAGTGGAGACGCACCGCTTGGCTCCAGCGGTATGGTCGCCGGCGAGATAACGGTGATGTTGGAGGTGTCGATATCCTCTTGCGCCACGAGTTCGCGGGACCGGGTCAGGAACGCCTCGTAGATGCTCCTTTGCGTCTGGGCCGCGCGCTCAAGCTCCCGCAAACGCACGAGTGAATCGCCGATCCGCGCGTTGTCCTGGACAATACGGTCAACCCCCCGCTGCAACCGTCGCTCGTTCTCCTTGCCTTGGTCCACCTCCTTGGACAGCGAGCTCGCAATACGCTGGAGTTCTGCGTTGATCTGCGACCGGATCGCCTGGAGCTGTGCCCGCTGGTTGCCCACCTCCGGATGGCGGTCGCCGAGCGTGTTGCGGATGGAGTTCATTTGGCGGAGGCTGTCCGCGTACTGAAGGCGCAGCTGGGTGATCGCCGCCGACTTCAGGGCGTCAGGCAGATCGTCGGTCGCTGCTCCGATCCTCAGGGCTTTCTCGACCTGCGCGTACCGCGCCTGGCGCTCGTTGAGGATGTAGCGGGCCGCAACGAGTTGGCTCGTGGCTTCGCTCAACTGTTGATCGTTGTTGAGGCGGCCGTCCTGCGTGACGATGTTGTTTTTGCGCTTGAACGCCTCGACCTTGCCCTCGGCGTCGGCGACTCGGTCGCGCAAGTCGCCCAGGCGGGCATCCAGTCCGTCCGCAGCGCGGCGCGCCGCGTCCTTGCGCTGCTCTCCCTTCGCCTCGATGTAGCTGGACACGATCGCGTTGACGAGTTGTGCCGACTTCCGCGGGTCAGACGTCGTGACCGAGATCTGGACAGCGAAGGTTCCACTCGGGCGCAGGATGCGGGTTCGCCGGTTCAGCTCTTCCAATGCGGCGAGGCGGCGTTGCTCCGCGCTCTGCACCTTTGGTCCGAACAATGCCGCGCGGATCTGATTGAGCAGTTTCGTCTGGCCGAGAAATTCCGGATCGTCGGACAGGCGCTCAGATGCGACGACGGTGCTCAAAACGATGTCTGAGACGAGAACTCTCGTCTCCGTGTCGACCAGTACGGCCTGAGCCTCGCTTGTCGTACCCCGCGGGGTGAGGTCGTTCTGAACGACCTGCAAACCACGGGGGTCGATGGTGATCTGGCCCGTCGCTGTATAGGTACGGGGGAAGGCGAGGATCGTGCTGGCCCCGAGCGCCAGCGCCAGCGCGACCACCAGCGCAACCAGACCGAGATTGTGCCGAATCGCCGCCACAACCTCAGAGACGGCGCGGCTGAAGGGAGGATCCTCGAAGGTGCCGGTCGCAGGCGCCATCGGTGTGTCATTCAGGGCCATTTTCAATCCCCTCATCTGGCGTCCGACACGGGGCTGTGCAGCGCTGGCACGTGACCTTGCAGCCTGCCCGTTTGATCCGTCGTCCTCGGCAAGATGCGCACCCGCGCTGTGCCGCGGCCCCAGGGCAGCCGCGTTTCCGGCTGCGTCGACTCGCTGAGCCCCCAGAACGTCCCAAGGCAGATCGCGGTCACGAGCACGGCCTGTGCCGGCGCGTCGAAATCCTCAGTCGTCCACCAGACCAGGATGACGAACACAGCGCGCGACAGATAAATCAACGCCACACGCCGACCCTGGATGGGGTCGCCTGGACCGGACAACAGCAGCCGCTGCTGTACGCCGATCATCCGAGCGATGATGATCCCATAAAAAGCTGTAAACAGGGAAAGTGCGACGAAGCCGCCTTTCGTGAACATTGAGATGAACGAGGAGTGTGAGCCGATCGGGATCTCGAGGAGGGACGGGTCGCGGGGCTTGATGCCGAGTCCCGTCAGGGGATTTTCCTGCATCACCATGTCGATGGCGAGCGTGTAGGAGAGGAAGCGGGTGTCGGAGGACCCGGCGCGGCTGCTGTTCAGGGCGGTGAACGCCTCGCTCAGGGCGGCTGGTCCGTAATGGAGTGTGGCGCCCACCGCCAGCACGGCAATGGGAAGCGTAATCAGGACACCAACCAACGCACGGCGGCCTGTCAGCCCTGCGAGGAGGACGGCCGAAGCGACATAGCCGAGGAGTGTCGTGCGGCTTGCCGCCAGAACCAGTGCGATCACCGTCACAACTTCAACGAGAGCAATGAGGAGGACCGGCCGTCGCGTCGCAGCAAGGCGGATGGCCGCGAGGAGTCCGGCGAGCGCGACGAGGAGTGCCCCCTCGGTCGCATACAGGCCGAACCCGCTCACCCGGAGAGTCGGGCCGGTACTGGTCCAATCGGTCTCGACAATGAGAGCACGCGAATATTCTGCGAGAACGCCGGGCAGATCCCCAATGGCACCGACGACAAGGGTCTTGACCTGTGCGTCGAGGATCCCGGTGCTCATCACCGCGACCCAGATGCCGAACGCCCAGAGAGCTTGGACGAGGAATAGTGCGATTGCCGCCGCCCACAGGCGCTGAAGCTCGGCTGGCCTCGACCTCGCGAGGTGCCGTGCCGCGTTCATGATGATGATCAGCGCGCCGATCAGGGTTAGGTTATAGATGGAGCCGAGTGTGCGGTCGACGGACGGATTGCCTGAGACCGCAAGCCCGAGGAGCAAGGCCGCGGAGAGCCCGAGGAGGGCGTATTCCGGTCCCGACGGCCGTCTCATCGAGCCGACAGAAGCGAGCGCGACCGCGTAGAGCCAAATCAAAGACGTGCCGAGGATCCAGTTCACCGGCACGAGCCAGATCGTCAACACCAGCAGCTGTTGGATCCGCAATAACGCGTCGGTGCGTGATTCAAGTCCTCCCAGCAACCAGCCCGCCCATGAATATTGCCTTGTCACTTCATCATCCTAGGCTGATATTGTCGAGAAAATGGCATAAGTAGCAATAAATTTAACGCACGGAGACATCGAACGCGGATTTAAGTCGCTCAACCTCGTTGGGACAGCGGCTATACCAGACTGCATCGACCATCAGGCGGGAGGGGCGCAGGGCAGGCGCCACCACGCCTTCCGGATCGCCCACCAGTCCTTGCATCTTGAGGGTGCGAGCCATCGCCTCGCTCACGACCGCCGCATCCAGGACGCCAGCGGCGAGCGCCTGCCGCAGGTGATCAGGCGCGACGCGGCGGCAAGTCGCGAACTCTGACATCGGCGGCAGATCGCTCGACAGGGCCACGCACTTTCCGCCACGCCGGATCGGTCGAACGCATACGGCCTTCCCCCCGGCACGGCCCGAGGCCACGATTTTGAAGCGGCCCAGGGGATCGTCGGAACCTTGAACGACCGCCGCATGCGGGCCACCTTGGTCGAGCGGTATCGCGCAGAGATCGAGTAGCGCAGGCTCGGATTGCGCGATGAGGCGATGATGACCGGGAACTTCGCCACCCACCGACGAGCCTGCCACACCAGCAACACGAACGGGTTCCGCCCCGATGGCGTCTGTCCCCAGCCAGAGGAGGGATCCTGCCATCGCAATCAGGACCGAACGCCGATCAGGGCTCACTCCGCTCGTGGCACCGTCGACATGCATCGTCTCACCTGTCTTATGAAATTCAGTCTTAATTCGCCGGTTGCCGCCGATGCATATTACAGACCGGTGAGGAAAGTCTGAATTCAGGGCGCCAAACGGAACCGATTTGTCTGATTAATGGTGATGAGGCGGGAGGGTGAGGCTGATGAAAGCCTTGTCGATCTCGGTCCGTCGCTTATAGCGGATGGGGAGTCCATGGAAGTGATTGAGCCAATCGTTGATCCTCCCCTGCTTTCGCGGACACGGGGTTTAGCTTGCATTCCGCTCGGCTTGCTCGGGCGTGATGTAACCGAGCGCTGAGTGGATGCGCTGCCGATTGTCGTAGCCCTCGATGTAGGCGAACAGGTCGCGTCGGGCCTCGTCCCGGGTCGCCCATCGTCGTTGGTGGACGAGTTCGACCTTGAGTGTGTGGAAGAAGCTTTCCATGGGAGCATTGTCGTAACAACAGCCCGTACGGCTCATGGAGGGCGTCGCCTTCATGTCGGCAAGCTGCTTTCGGTAGGCCTCGGCGGCGTATTGGCTGCCGCGATCCGAGTGACAGATGAGCCCAGCGGCCGGTCGCTGCCGTTGGGTGGCCCTCATCAAGGCGGCCGATGTCAGCTCGGTCCGCATGTGGTCGCGCATGGACCAACCGACGATTCTTCGCGTGGCGAGATCGAGAACGGCGGCCAGATAGAGCCAGCCCTCGCCGGTGGGCAGGTAGGTGATATCGGCCAACCAAACCGTGTTGGGCAGGGCAGCCGAGAACTGTTGTTTGAGGAGGTTGGGCGCGATCGGCAGATCATGACGGCTGTCGGTGGTGCAGGGCCGGAACCGACGCCCTGCCAGAGCCCGGATGCCTTGACGGCGCATCAGGCGCTCCACCCGCCCGCGACTGACGGTTCGGCCCTCTGCGCGCAAGGCCGCGTGCACCCGAGGTGAGCCATAGCGCCGATGATGCTCGGCATGTATCCGCCGGACGTCGTCGAGGAGTTGACGGTTCGACACCGACCGGTCGCTCTCGGGACGTGACCGCCAGCCGTAGTAACCGCTGGGGGAGACTGCGAGCACGCGGCACATGAGACGCACCGGCCAGGTGTTCGCATGCTGCTCGATGAAGGCGAACGTCACTTGGGCATCTCCGCGAAGATGCCGATCGCTTTTTTAGGACGTCGCGCTCCATGCGCGTCCGGTCGAGTTCACGCCGCAGACGGGCGATCTCAGCGGCTTGGTCGGAGGGGGACGCCACTGGGCTCGCAGGCGCGGCTCCCGGTGACCTTTCTGCTCGCGGTGGTGGGGAGCCACCCATCAGCGCCGAGCGCCACTGCCTCAGCATTGAGGGTTGGATCCCGAGCTCGGCTGCGATCTGCGTCTGCGGCCGGCCGCTACTTTCCAGCAGGGCCACCGCCTCGCGTTTGAACTCGGGGGTGAACTCGGTCTCGTCTTGGCCATCAAACACCTTCCCCGCCCGCAAGGAGCGTATCAGAGGTGTCCGTGAAAGCGGGGGAGGATCAGTGCTCAGGCCGGTGGCGCCGGCGGACGAGCCGACGCCGACGCTCTGCCCGGTGCTCCCCGTGTCCCAGTAGGTGCCCCTCAGGGTGCCGCTGTTGGAGCCAACGAGGCCGCCCACGTCGGTGGAACCCGTCACGCTGCCGCTGGCGTAGGACTGGCTCACCGTGCCGGCGTTCGAGCCGACGAGGCCGCCGACGGTCTGGGCGCCCGAGACGCTGCCGCCGACAAGGCCGAGGCCGCTCACGCGGCCGCCCGTACCAAGGAAGCCGATTAGCCCGACACCGGCCTGGCTCGGCCGGGCGATGGTCAGCCCGGTGATCGTGTGGCCCGCCCCGTCCAGGCTGCCGGTGAACGGGGTGCCGTTCGTCCCGACCGGCACGAGCCCGCCCGCCCCCCAGGGGCCGGTCGAGGCGTCCGTGGCGCTGGTGGCGGTGGCATCGAGGTCGGCGGTGAGGCTGTACGAGCCGCCGAGGTTGGCCCCCATCAGCTGCAGCTGGTGCAGGTTGGAGACCGCGATCACCCCGTCCGCTCCGGCCGCGGCGGCCTCGCTGCGCAGGATCGGCCGCATGTCCCTGGCCTGATACCAGACGGCGTTGGGGCTGGTGAAGTCGAAGCCGCCATAGCCAGCCTGTGTGCGCGCATCCGCCGTGGTCAGGCCCGTCGCGCCGGCGGAGGAGCCAGTGCCCACCCCGTTCGCACCCTGCCCCGTGGTCTGCGTGTCCCAGTAGGTGTTCGTCAGGGTGCCGTTGTTGTTGCCGACGAGGCCGCCGACGTATCGGCTGCTGCCGGTGACCGCCCCAGTGGCATAGGCGTCGCTCACCGTACCGCCGCTGTTGGAGCCGATCAGACCGCCCACGTGGTTGCCGGAGCCGGTCACGGTGCCCGTGGCATACGATTGGCTGATGCTGCCGGTGTAGTTGGTGCCGACCAGGCCGCCGACGTAGACGCCCGTGCCGGTGACGGTACCGGCGGCGGAGGCTTTGCTCACCGTGCCGCCATTCCAGCCGACCAGCTCGCCCACGATATTGTGGCCTGTCACGGCTCCGGTGGCGGAGGCGTCGCTCACTGTGCCGAGGTCGTTGTAGCCGACCAGCCCACCCACTTGATCATGACCCGTGACGCGGCCGCTGGCCAATCCGAGGCCGGTCACCGTTCCGCCGCTGCCGAGTGAGCCGATCAGCCCGACGTTATCCGTCGCGGGCCTGGCGATGACGAGGCCCGAGACCGTGTGCCCCGCCCCGTCCAGACGCCCGGTGAACATGGCCTCGTCCACGCCGGTGCCGACGGGCACGAAGCCCTGTCCACCCCACCAAGTGGCGGTGCCGGCGGCATCGATGTCGCTGGCGAGGCGGTAGGACGCCGCGCGATAGGCCGCCGAGGTGCCCATGCCCTGCAGGCCGTAGATGTCGCTCAGCCGGTAGGGCGAGGCGGCGGTGCCCGCTCCGCCCGCCGCGCGCAGGAAGCTCGCCCCGTCGGCGATGCGGAAGTCCGCCGTGGCGAAGCCGGGCAGCGTGGCCGCGTTCTGGGCCCAGTTGCCCGAGGCCAGGGTGAAGCGCGCCACCGACAGGTCGGCCGTCGCCGTGACGGCGCTGCCCGCCCCCGCCTGCAGGATCAGTCCGCCCGCCGGCGCGGTGATCGGCGCGTTCAGGGCGATCCCCCCGGCGGCCTGCAGCGTCAGGTTCGCCCCGGTGTTCCACGTCAGCGGCGCCGCCACCGTGATGGTGCCGGATTCGTTGCCCGTCGGGCCGGTCGAGACCACGACGTGGGCCGTCGTCAGCGCCGTCAGCAGCCGCGCCGCGTCGATCACGCTGCGCTCGCCCGTGGCGGTGAAGCCCGAGACGCCGCTGTCCGGGGCGTTCGCGATGGTGATGTCGTGCGGGTCGAGCAGCAGCGTGCCGAAGGCACCCCGCGCCGCCGTCAGGAGCGTCGTGCCGTCGTAGGACAGCACGCCCTTGCTCGACACCTCCGCCTGCCCGCCGCTGCCGCCCGAGGCGCCGCCGCGCGCCTCGATCCGTCCGGCGAACCGCGTGCCGACATCCGACCACACCACCACGTCGCCGCCGTCGCCCCGCACCGTGGCATCCGCCCGGATCGTGCTCGCGGCATCGACCGTGACGCGCTCGGCGCGTGCCAGCGGACCCTGCCCGAGCCGCCCGCCCCCCACGCGCACCACGCCGCCGCCGCTCGCGCCCGACGCCTCGATTAGCGCTGCGTGCGTCGCGATCGTCGGTGCGGTGGCGGTCACCCGCCCGCCCTGGCCGGTACGGCCCTCCGCCAGAACCCGCCCCGACAGCGCGAGGCTCTCGCCCGCCTTCAGCCGCGCCCGGCCCCCCCTCGCGCCGGACACGTCCACGCGGCCCGCCACGTCGAGCCGCCCGCCGGTGATCCGCACCCGGCCACCGTCAGCCCCGTCCAGGCCCGAGGCGTCGAGCCGGGCATTCGGCGCCAGCGCCACCGCACCCTCGCCCCCCGACAGGGTGATGCGCCCGTTGCGCCCCGCCACCGCGCGCGCCTCGACCACACCCGACAGGTTCACCGCCTGACGCGCCATGTCCCGCGCCGCTGCCGCGGTAAGGGTGACCGACCCGCCATCCGCCGAGATCGTGCCCGCGTGCTCGACCAGGGCGCCGCGCCCCTTGGCCTGCGTCGGCACCGCAACTTGCAAAAAGCCGTCGCCGGAGAGGTCCAGCGTCGCCCGCTCGCCCGCGCCGAGCCCGACCCGGCCCATCGGCACTTGGATCGTGCCGGTGTTCGTCACCCGCCCGCCGATCAGCGCGGCGTAGCCGCCGCGCCCGATCGTGATCGCCCCGTGGTTCGTCACCGGCGCCGAGGCGCCCGAGCCGCGGAACGGGCGCCGTCCGGCCTTGAAGTCCTCGTCCGAGATGCCGAGCGAGGAGGCGACGAAGCCCGCCGCATTGACCTGGCCCGAACGGGTGATCGTCACGCCGTTGGGGTTGACGAGGTAGACCTGCCCGTTGGCGTTGAGCTGCCCGGCGATGGTCGAGGGCGTGGCGCCCGTCACCCGGTTCAGGATCGCCGCGTTCGCGTTCGGCTGGTGGATGTCGACCCGGTTGCCCCCGCCGACGGAGAAGCCCTGCCAGTTGACGATGGCGCTCTGGCTCGACTGCGTGATCGCCAGAGCGTTGCCGTTGGGAGCGCCGATCGTGACCCCGCCGGAGACCACCTGCCCGCCGGTCGGCAGCGGCTCGGCGCGGACGGGCACGGGGCAGAGCGGCACGAGGCCGATCCCGACCAGCGCGGTCGAGGCGAGCAGCGCGCCGGTGAAGGCGCGGATGCGGGGCGAGGCGGGGCGGGACATCGCGGGGTTCCGTCAGAACTGCAGGGCGACGGTGAAGGTCAGGCGGGCGGCGAAGTTCGCGGCAATGAGCTGAGCGCCGGCCCGCCGCTTCGGATGCACAGGCGTCCGGCACGCAGGGAGGGGCGCTCGGCGCCTGTCGGAGCTGCCGACTCAACGACGACGGAGTGATCTGCGAGGCGGTCACAGCCAGGGCGATGGCGGCAAAGGCGCGATGGGACTTCGGGGTCACAGGGATGGCCGCTTACCGGAGTGGCTCGGACGCGCGATCCCGTCGCACATCGTCATCCAGACGCACCATCACTCATCTCCTCTCCACTCGCTCCCGCGCGGATAGGACCGGACGGGCTTGGCTTCCCTGCGCCGTTCCGCGCCGCGTCCGCAGAGGGGCCGTCGGCCGTCCCGGCGCCGGATTTGTCAGTTCAGATCGCAAGTTGTCTCGGACCGGCGGGCATCTCTGTAGAGGAACCATGGCGCCGACCCGCTGGACAATACTGCATTGAGCTTGGCCGGAAGCCGCGTCTCAAGATTCGACCGGCCTGGACGAATTTTCCATCGGCTTGGATGCGGAGGCCGCTAGGTTCGCCACGGCAGCGGAGCGGCAGACGACATGGAACCCGAGGCGGAGACGGAGCCCAGCAAAGACGGGGAGGATAGCGCGACCGTCCCAGAACCGGTCCATCTGCGGGTCGACCGGCACAGCCATCCCGACCCCACCGTCCGGGCGCGGGTGTGGCAAGCGGCCACCTCCGTCTCGATGGAGACCGCGCTCGCGCCCGGCGATCTCGACGGGTTCGAGGGCAGCGTCGGCGTCCATCCCATCGGGCCCTTCCTCGCGGTCGATCTCTCGATGGCGCCCGCGACGCTGGTGCGCGGGACGAGCAGCCGGGCGCTGTGGAAGCACGACCACATCATCGCCGATTGCATGGTGTCGGGGCGCATGCACGGCCATGTCAGCGGCCGTCCGGTCGACGTGCGCGCCGGGGACTGCCTGATCGTCGACCTGAAGGGCGGCATGCACTTGCGGGTCGATCCCATGCGCCTCGTCGGCCTGATCATGCCGCGGGCGGTGTTCCAGGCGGCAGCGGGTGAGGCGGCGGCGGTCGACGGCGTCGTGTTCGCGGCCGGCAGTCCGGCGGGGCAGGTTCTGGGCCCGCTGCTGACGTCGCTGGCTGCCGGGGTGGGTAACATTCCCGACCGTGCCGCCCTCGCCCTGGCGCGGGCCGTGGTCGGCGTGACGGCGGCCTTCGTGGCGCCGGAGCGGAAGGTGCCGGGCGAGGCGTCCGAGCGGGTCCCGGCCGCCCCGCCGCCCCTGGCACAGCTGCGGCGCTTCATCGACCGGGAGGCGGCACGGCCGGACTTCGGCGTGGAGAGCCTGTGCGTGCAATTCGAGCTGTCGCGCTCGATGCTGTACCGGGTGTTCGCTCCCGATGGCGGGGTGGCGGCGGTGATCCGGCGGCGGCGGGCGGCTCTGGCGGTGCGGTTGCTGACGCAGGCGGATTCCGCAGCGCTCCCTCTGGCCGAGGTGGCGCGCGCGAGCGGGTTTGGGACCGAGCGCAGTCTGCGCAACGCGCTGCAGGAATTCTACGGTGCGTCGCCGCGTACGATCATGCGCGAGGGGATCGAGGCCGAGACGCGGGACGAGGCGGCGGCAGCGGAGATCAGCCGCCTGTTCGACGATGTGTAGTGGGCTGCGGAGCGCCGGCGTTCGAGGGCGGTGCACTGATGCGGTGGATGCCCCCACCGAACGGCATCTCGTATGCCTGACGGTTCAATCGGAACCGATCGAAGGGGTCATTGACGACGACGAAGATCAGCATGCTGGCAGTCGATCTGTCGAAGGGTAGCGTCCAAGTCTGCGCGGTCAGAGCGGATGGATCGGTTCTCGATAACCGTGCCCTGTCGCGGGCTCGGGTTGCGGCGCTTCTGGCGGATCAGCCGGCTTGCGTCGTGGCGATGGAAGCGTGTTCGACGTCCCATCACGGGGGTCGCGTGGCCGAGAAGAGCGGTCACGAGGTCCGGTTGGTGCCGGCGGTCTACGTGACGCCATTCGTCAAACGCCAGAAGAACGATCGTGCCGACGCGGAAGCGATCGCCGAGGCGGCCGCGTGCCCGAGCATGCGCTTCGTGGCGGTGAAGAGCGCCGAGACGCAAGGCCGCGCTGTGGCGTTCCGCACGCATCTGTGTCTGGTCCGTCAGCGCACGCAGCTCATCAACGCGCTTCGTGGCCGCTTGACCGAGTTCGGCGTCGTCGCTCCGAAGGGGCCGGCGAACCTCAAGGTGCTGGCGAGGTCGGCGACTTGCCTGGCGCGGTGCGCGCGATGGGGGCGGTCCATCTCGACCAGATCGCGAGGCTGACGGAGGTGATCGAGCGGCTGGCGGATGAACTGGAGACGGCCTCGCGGACGGACACCGATCTACGACGCCTGTGCACCATACCGGGGATCGGGCCGGTGACCGCAGGGGCCGTGGCTGCCTTCGCTCCGGGTCTCGACACGTTCGACAGCGGACGCAACTTCGCCGCCTGGCTCGGCCTCGTCCCACGGCAGCGATCCACGGGCGGCAAGGCCAAGCTCGGTTCCGTCAGCAAGATGGGCCAGACCGATATCCGACGGCTGCGCATCGTCGGGGCCATGAGCGTGATCCGCTGGGTGGTTCGCAAGGGCGGGAGCGCGAACCGCTGGCGCGCGACCCTCGTGGCGCGCAAACCGAAGATGGTCGCGGCGGTCGCGCTGGCCAACAAAATGGCGCGGATGATCTGGGCCGTGACGACGAGGCAGGAAGATTACCGGATGGCGTGACCCGAGCCCCGCAACAGGGCGAAGGCACACCATGGCCGCAAGGCCGGGGCGAGCGATCGACGAGGAGTAGGCGACACGGACTTCGAAGTTCAAGGCAGGGACATTCAGACCCGGCGCTCGAGCGCTTGCAGCTCTCCGAACCGATGCGAACCCAGCCTTCCGAACAGCATACCGGCCCGTGGCGTCATCGAAGGACACATCGTGAGGCCTGACACACGTCCGATCGAAGACCCCGCCGAAACATCGCAGATCAAGCTTGCCAAACAGGGGGCATCCACACACGCAAGCCCGCCGACACCGCCGATGTTCTTGATCTGTCGGCTTAGCGCGGTTCTGTGCCCGTCCTATGTCGGCACCCCAAGTTGCGGACGCGGCCATCAGACAGCATCGCGCACCGCTTGGCAGCCTTCGCAGTCCTGGTCCGGGTTCGCGATCGGCGCATGTCGAGCGAACCCACGCCTGGTTCAGACCGCTTCCGCCGACCCATCAAAGACTGCGAGCGCTACGCCAGCACCCTGGCCGACCTGCACCTCGTCGCTTTCGTCCGGCTGAGGCTCAAGAAGGCCGATCGACTCACTACAGGTTCACGGCAGTCTTTCGAGCAGGATTTATTCGGTTATTTTCCTGTGTATCAAATGCCGATCCGTCGCAGACAATTACCATCAGATATGTAAAAATAAACCTTCAAAGGTTATTTGGCAAATGTCCAATCATAGATCCATCGGTAGATAGACTTTCGGCGCCTGCCGATATTTTTTTGAGTATTATCTCGATGGGACAAAAATTTGCAATTGAATCGTTGCATTCTTGCACGCCATCGGAAATCCGTAGCGATTTGGCTACTCAACTTCTGATGTTAAACCATTGTTAAGAATGCGGGGCTTGAATTGGGACGCGAACGGGCTGTCGAGTCAGGCAATGACAAGATTTCGTCTACGAATCCAAGGCCAAAAAGCGCATAATTTCCAATTAATACCCACGTCTGCGCGCCGACTATTGCTATCAGCTCTCTCGTCGTCGAGCCTCTCAGCTCTCCTTTACGCGCCTGGTGCTCAGGCGCAATCGGCAAATCTCATCAATGTCTGCGCCGGACTTGGTGTTCAGTTGCCTCATCTTGTGGCGCCGACGCCGGTCACATCATCGTTCCCTCTGGTGAGCGGATTAACATCAACGCTCACAGGCCTGGTTGGCGACATCAGCCAAGGAATCGTCGCGCCTCTCTCAGACATCACCTTGCGCGTGGGTGTTCTCGACGCAAACGGTCATCTCGTCAGTGTGAACAGCCCGGGCAACTGCAATCTCAGCGCCTCAAGTCTGACCCTCGATGCGAGCAAGGGCTTGTCGATCGGCGGAGGTCACATCACCGGCCTCGGCAGCCCTACCGAAGCGGCCGCGAGCGCGGGTGACGTCTCGTCCATTGCCCTCGGCAATGGTGCCGTCACCGCGGTGGGCAAGGTCAACGCGCTTTCGCTGGGCTCGAGTGCGAGTGCAGCGGCCAATCAGGCGCTCGCCCTCGGCCTGCGCAGCAGCGTCGTCGCCGACGATGGCATCGCGCTCGGCGCGAGAAGTACGGCCAGCGCGTCCGGTGCCGTTGCCCTCGGAAGCGGATCAGTCGCCACGCGGTCGGGGCTTGCCGGCGCCATCGAGAACTTCAGCGGCGCGGGCGTCGCCTCGACCCAAGGCGCGGTGTCGGTCGGCGATGCGGGCGCCGAGCGGCAAATCGTTAACGTGGCCGGCGGAACCAGGCCTACCGATGCCGTCAACCTTCGTCAGCTCTCGGCCGCTGGAAACAACCTCGCTAGCGGGCTCGGAGGCGGCGCCAGGTTCGATGCCACCACCGGCCTGTTTACGGCCCCAAGCTTCGCCGTTCAGGGCAGCACCTATCGGGACGTCGGCGGGGCTCTCGGGGCTCTCGATCTTCGCCTCACGAGCAACACGACGGCGCTGACATCCACGGCTGCCGGCCTTCAGACCCTGCAGGATCAGGTCGCGAGCCTGCCCGATCATGTCCAGCAGAATGCCGTCTCCCGCACGCTGACGATCGGGAAGGGGACGGACGGAGCCGTGATCAGCATCGCCGGATCCGCCGGTGACCGTCGGCTGAGCGGCGTGGGTGCCGCGGTCGACAGCAATGACGCGGTCAATCTCGGCCAATTGCGCGGCTCCGGCCAATCACTCGCAGCCTCGTTGGGCGGCGGGGCCGGCTTCGACGCCGCCACGGGCGCCTATCAAGCCCCGAGCTATAGTGTCGGCGGCAACTCATATGCTTCGGTTGGAGGCGCCCTCGGCGCTCTCGACACGCTCTCGGTGCAGTATGTCCCTGGCAGCAGCGGCGCGGCAACGAACGCGATCGATCTCAGCAAGGGCGGCGCACTGGGGGCCGTCGGCATCCGTGGCCTGTCACCGGGATTGATCGCGGGCAGCTCGACGGACGCCGTCAACGGCGCACAGCTCTACAGCACCAATCAACAGGTCGCGTCGAACACGACCGGACTCGCCAACCTGCACAGCCTGGTCGCCGGTGGGGCGCTCGGTCTTGTCGGCCAGGATCCGACCAG
This sequence comes from Methylobacterium sp. AMS5, assembly GCF_001542815.1. Taxonomy (GTDB): domain Bacteria; phylum Pseudomonadota; class Alphaproteobacteria; order Rhizobiales; family Beijerinckiaceae; genus Methylobacterium. The sequence continues at coordinate 1,188,441 of NZ_CP006992.1, read as the reverse complement.
CCGCACCCTGACCGTGGGGGCGCTCACGGATGGGACACGCGTGAGCCTCGCCGGCACCCTCGGTGCCCGTCAGCTCGGCGGCGTCGCAGCGGGCGCGGTGACGGCGAGTTCGACCGAAGCGGTGAATGGATCGCAACTCCATGCCGTGAACCAGGCGGTCGCCGGCAACACCTCGGCGATTACAGTTGTGCAGGGCCAGCTGACGTCCACAGCCAGCAGCCTCACGGCCTCTCTGAGCAGTTTGCAGGGGCAGGTCGGCTCGACCGCAGCCTCCCTCACCAGCGCGGCGGGCGACCTCGCGGGCCTGCGCTCCGCCGTTCAGAACGGGGGGATCGGTCTGATCCGGCAGGACGCGATCAGCCGCGACCTCTCCGTCGGCGGTAGCACCGACGGATACCGGATCAGCCTTGCCGGCCTCGCTGGTCCGCGACAGGTCACGGGCGTTGCCGCCGGCAGCCTCGCTACCGGTTCGGCCGATGCCGTCAACGGTGGCCAGCTTGCTGCGACGAACCAGATCGTCGCGAGCAACACCGCCGCTCTCGCCGGCCTCCGAGGCCAGGTCGGCGCCCACGCCGATGAGATCGCCAGCAACACCGCGGGCCTGATCACGGTCCAGGGACAGGCGGCCGCGAACACAAGCGGCCTTGCCAGCACCGCGGGCAGTCTGGTCAGCCTGCAGATGGGGCTGGCTAACGGCACCATCGGCCTCGTCCGGCAGAGCGGGAACGCCAGCCCCATCACGATCGGCGACGATACGGGCGGCAGCCTCGTCAGCCTCGCGAGCCGCAATGCGGACCGACGGGTGACGGGCGTGGCGGCTGCGACCGGCGCCAACGACGCGGTCAATCTCGCCCAGCTTAACACCATCGTCGCGGGCATCGGCGGCGGTTCGACGGTGGTCGCCAGCAACAACCTCTCGGGCCGCGCCCTGCCGCTCGCGACCGGCAGCGACGGGCTCAGTCTCGGGTACGGCTCACAGGTCACGGGCGCGCGCAGCGTCGCGCTCGGCGCAGGCTCCGTGGCGGATCAGGCAGACACGGTCTCCGTCGGAGCGGCCGGTGCGACGCGCCGCATCGTCAACGTGGGCGACGCGACACTCTCGACCGCATCGACGGATGCGGTGACGGGGCGGCAGTTGCACGCCACGAACGAGGCTCTTGGCACCGCGAACGGTCGCATCGCGGGTGTGCAGGGCGGCCTCACCAGCCTCGGCAACAGCTTGGGGGGAGGTGCCGCCTTCGACGCGGGTACCGGAACGTTCACGGGCCCGGCCTTCACGGTCGGAGGGGCGGGTTTCGGCACGGTGGCGGGCGCTATCGGCGCGCTGGACCTTCGCGCCGGCCTCAACGCCGCTGACATTGCCGCTCTGCAGACCGTGAGCCAGGGCACCCGCACGGCCGTCGCCGGTCTTCAGGGGCAGGTTGGCATGAACACGACGGCAATCACGGCCGCCGGAGCCAGCCTGACGAGCCTCCAGACCGGGCTGGCGAGCGGTACGATCGGCCTCGTGCAGCAGGATCCGGCAAGCCGTACCCTGAGCGTGGGCGCCACCACGAACGGCACGGTCGTGAGCCTGACTGGCAGCGCGGGTGATCGCCGCGTGACGGGGGTCGCCACCGGCCTCAACGCCAACGATGCCGTCAATGTGGGACAGCTCAGCGCGGCTCTGACCAACCTCAGCGTCGGCGGTGCTCCTGCCGTGGCCGTCAGCAACCCGGACGGCTTGCCCGCTGCCTCCGCCGCCGGAGGCGGCGCGACCGCCCTCGGGTACGGCGCATCGGCGCGCGCGACCCGCTCGGTTGCCATCGGCACCGGATCGGTTGCGACCCAGGCCGACACGGTCTCGGTCGGCAGCGTGGGGGCTGAGCGGCGCGTCGTGAACGTGGCCGGCGGCAGGGTGGCCGCCGGTTCGACCGATGCGGTCAATGGCGGGCAGCTCGACAGCACGAATCGGCAGGTTGACTCGCTCTCGACGTCGCTAACGTCCCTGCGCGGCAGCTTGGACGATGGCAGCATCGGCCTCGTTCAGCAGAACCCTGCCAGCGGCCCTATCACCGTGGCAGGAAGCACAGGTGGCACCGTCGTCGATCTGACCGGCACACAGGGCAGCCGCAAGCTGACCGGCCTGGCTTCCGGCACCAGCGGCAGCGATGCGGTCAACCTGGCACAGTTGAACGCAGCGATGACCAGTGTCGGCGCGCGCATCACCGATCTGCCGCTGGCCACGAGCAACCCGGCCGGTCTGACAGCGCCGTCCGTGACGGGCGCCGACGCGCTAGCCATTGGGCATGGCGCTACGGCAATGGCGGCGCGTGCCATCGCAATCGGCAATGGTTCGATCGCGGATCAGGCCGATACGCTCTCGGTCGGGCGTGTCGGGGCCGAGCGGCGCATCGTCAACGTCGCCGCAGGCGGCCTGAACGGCGGTTCGACTGAGGCCGTCAACGGTGGGCAGCTCTTTGCAGCCAACAGCCAGATGGCGGCCCTGCTAGGCGGGGGGGCGCGCTTCGATGCCGTCGGAGGCTGGACCGCGCCGAGCTACAGCATCCGCGGCAGTACATACGCTGACGTCGGTAGCGCGCTGAGCGCCGTCGACACGGCTCTGGCCCGCAATGCCACAGACATCCGCGCGGTGACGCAGCAGGTCGCCGCCCTGCAGGTCGGTTCGACCGGAGGACCGATCGCCCTGCAGCCCACGGGCACGGCCGGCACCGTCACGGTCGCGGCACAGGCCGGGGGCACGGTCGTCAATCTGTCCGGCCTGGAGGGACCGCGCCAAGTCAGTGGCGTCGCCGCCGGCAAGACGGCCGGCGATGCCGTCAATCTCGGCCAGCTCAACACCACCGCTCAGGCCATCGACGCGAAGATGCAAGACTTCCCGGTGCGGGCCAACAACACCAGCAGTGCTGCCAAGCCGGTCGCTTCGGGGTCCGACGCCTATGCCAGCGGCTACGGCGCTACGGCCACAGGACGTGCCAGCGTCGCCGTGGGGTCCATGACGACTTCGCAGGGGGGTGGTACGACCAGCATCGGCTACGACAGCACGGCCATAGGGGACCGGACGACAGCGGTCGGCGCCAGCAGCATCGCGAGCGGCGTCGATAGCACAGCCTATGGGCAAGGGAGCCAAGCGATGGCTGCCGCGACGACGGCGATCGGCACGGGCTCCCAGGCGACCTGGGACGGATCGACCGCCATCGGTTACGGCGCACGGGCCATCGCCGACCCGACCACCGCCGTCGGCTTCAGCACGCTCGCGAGTGGGAACGAGGCCTCGGCCTTCGGCGCCTTTGCCGCCGCCACCGGCGAAAATAGTACGGCGATCGGCCGCTCGGCCTACGCTGGCGGCGCGGGTGCCACCGTCCTCGGTGTCAGCGCCAGCGCCGAGGGCATCGACGCGGTGGCTCTGGGACGGGGTGCCGCGGCGAAGCAGGACAACGCCGTCGCCATCGGCGCCGGCGTGACGACGATGCGCGCCAACCAGATCGCCATCGGCTCCCAACGCAGCAGCTACACCTTGGCAGGCGTCGGCTCAGCCCAAAGCCGGGCGGCGCAGACCGGCCCCACCACATTCGTGACGGCGGATGCCTCCGGCAACTTGGCCACCTCCGGCTACGGGCCGGGTCAGATCGCCGGACTGGCGACCCAAGTCGAAAATCTGGGAGCGCAGATCAGCGGCCTCGGCCAATACGCCACGGCGACACGGCGCGAGGCACGCCAGGGCGTCGCGGCAGCCATGGCCATGACGTCAGCCTCAATGCCTTCACAGCCCGGCCGCACCAGCTGGACGGTCAATGGCGCAACGTTCCGAGGAGAGTGGGCCGGTGGCATCGGTGTCGCGCATCGGCTCGACACCGTAATCCCGATCGCGGTGACGGCCGGATACAGTTACAGCCAAGCCAATCAGCAAGGTTTGCGCGCCGGTATGGCGGGTGAGTTCTGAAGATCGAGGCCGGCCGTCGCCAAGCCTGCGATTCCACCGACCAGCCGCCGCGTTCACCGTTTCGTGTTCAGCTGGCGTGCCCCGCTACCCGTAGGGCCCATGAAACAGGTCGCCCAGCGCCCGCCGCCGAAACAGCGTCAGCCACCGCTGATGCTCGGGCCGGTCGTGGACCATGCCGCAGCGCTGGCAGAACGCCGCGAGGTTGGTCGGGGCGTTGTCGGCCGTATCGTGGTTCCGATGCGCCGTGGCGAGCACCACCCGGGTCGTCCGAGCCGTCCCGAGCACATCGTCAGCGCCGACCACGAGGCCGATGATCTTCCCCGCTCCATCGCGCCAAGAGACCGCCTCATCATCCCACCAGCGCCCGTCGCCGCGATGGACCACCGTTCCCCGTGCGGCCGCCCGCATCCCTCGCACCGGCCCTTGGCGCGGCCGAAGCGGATCACCACCGAGAGCTGCGGCCAGTCGATCGGGTAGAAGAAGCGGTGCTCGCGCCGGATCGGCATGGCAGGGCATCGAGGCCAATGACTACGCTTCTGCGTAGGCGACCAACGGCATCTTGTCATCCGATCAGGTGTTCGCCGAAATCTCCGTCTGCATTTCGGGACGAGGGGCGCGGATGAGGCGAGGCATTCGCACCCCGGACCGGTCGGAGATCACCGCCGACACGCCGCTGTCGCTCGATGTGGCTGCGCGCATCGCCTTTCCCTGACGGATGGTTGCCGGCGCTCGCCCCGCGCTGCCGGATCACGAGCGTGGTTCCCGTCTCACGCAACCCGCGCCCGTCGCACCCGGCCGCCTCAGGCATCGTGCTTCCAAAACGCCCTTCTATTGCGCGTCCCGGCAAGCAGCATTGCAGGCCGCTACACTTATCAGTCCCTGCTCGGCTGATGGTCATTCGGAGGAAGGGACTGCCGGCCTGTCGCACCTGGGCCAGGGCGCGGTCAGCCGAGGGAAGTCCCTGAACGGTCGCGAGCGTCTCTGCGGGAAGCATCGTCGTCCGGAACACCCGGAACTCCGGCGAGGCCATCATCGCCTGCATGTCCTTGGCGCGCTCGGTGGCGTGCTTCACCTGCTCGACCCACTTCGCATCACCGGCGTGTTCCTTCACGCGGAGCATGTCGAGTTCGATGTCATTAAGCGCGAACGCCAGAAGCCCGTCGTTGGGACCGACCCTCGAAATTCCCATGCCGAGATCGGCCGCTCCCCGCTTGCGCGCTTGGCGCGTCCCTCGCGCCGCGAACGGAGGGCGCCGCGTTCGCGTTCGTGATGCCCTCGGGAAGCGGATGAGACGCCCCCGAGCCTTCCGTCCTTGGTGTCTCTCACAAAACTCCCGCCGCGCTGTCATCGCCAGAGCGAGAACGGTCAGAGACCGGGAGTTTTGCGAGGCACTCTTACGCAGCCCGGGTCAGAACCCGATCATCCGGATCGCTAGGGCTGCCGCGGCGGCACCCACCAGGGGCGCGGCGAGGGGGATCAAGGCGTATCCCCAGTCCGAGCCGCCCTTTCCGGCGATCGGCAGGAGCGCGTGGGCGCAGCGGGGGCCGAAATCGCGGGCGGGGTTGATGCCGTAGCCCGTGGTGCCGCCGAGGGAGAGGCCGATGCCCCAGATCACCATGCCGACGAGATAGGGCGCAAGGCCCGTCGGAATGCTGCCCGCGTTGCCCACCGCCTTCGACAGCAGGGCGCCGACGATGAGGACGAGCATGAAGGTTCCGATGATTTCGGAGAGCCAGTTGGCGCCGGGCTTCCGGATCGCCGGCGCGGTGCAGAAGCAGGCGAGCTTCAGGCCCTGGTCCTCGGTCGCGCCCCAATGCGGCAGGTAGTGCAGCCAGACCACCGCGGCACCGAGGAACGCACCGATCATCTGGGCCGGGACGTAGACCGGGAGCTTGCTCCAGTCGCCCGAGTTGATCGCGGCGGCCAGCGTCACCGCCGGGTTGATGTGGGCGTCGCCGCTGCCCGTGGCGGTGGCCACGAAGATCGCGCCGAGCACCGCGAAGGCCCACCCGGCGGTGATCGCGACCCAGCCGCTCCCCTCCGCCTTCGATCCCCGGAGCAGCGTGCCGGCCACGACGCCGTTGCCCATGATGATCAGGACCATCGTCCCGAGAAGTTCACCCAGAAATGGCGACGTCATGCTGTCCTCCCCCCATTCGATCGTTGTTTCGTGTCGTCCCAGCCGCGTCCGTTCCCGCTTCCCCCCGGGCGTAGGAGAGGCGCAGGCCGGCGCGTTCGCCGGGAGGCTTGTCCCCCGGCGTCCGTGTCGATGAGCGGTGATGGCGGGTCCGGCGGGCCGGTCAGATCTCGCCGCGGCTCATCCGTCCGGCGATGTGGTCGGCCTGGCGCAGGGCGAGGGCGACGATGGTCAGCGTGGGGTTCTCCGCCGCGCCGGTCGTGAATTGCGAGCCGTCCGAGACGAACAGGTTCGCCACATCGTGGGCTTGGCCGAAGCGGTTGACGACGCCGTCGCGCGCCTTCTCGCTCATCCGGTTGGTGCCGAGATTATGAGTCGAAGGATAGGGCGGGGTTTGGATGGTCCGGACCGCGCCCACCGCGTCGTAGATTGCGCTGCCCTGCCGGTAGGCGTGGTTGCGCATGGCCTTGTCGTTCGGGTGATCGTCGTAACGGACCGAGGCGACCGGCATGCCGAAGGCGTCCTTGTCCTCGGCGAGGGTGATCCGGTTCTCCGCCCGGGGCATGTCTTCGCCGACGATCCAGAGGCCGGCCGTGTTGCGGTAGTTGTCGAGGGCACTCGCGAAGTCGCGGCCCCATTTCGACGGGTCGAGGAAGGCCGCCATGAAGGGCAGGCCGAGGGAGATCGTCTCGAACTCGTAGCCGCCGACAAAGCCCCGGCTCGGGTCGTGCCGGGCCTCGTCGCGCACGATCCCGGCCATGGTGGTGCCGCGATGCATGTTCACCGGCTTGTCGAAGATGCCGTAGACCGAGCCTGTGGTGTGGCGCATGTAGTTGCGCCCGACCTGGCCGGAGGAATTGGCCAGCCCGTCCGGGAACCGGGCCGAGTGCGAGTTCAGCAGCAGGCGCGGGCTCTCGAGGGAGTTGCCGGCCACTGCGACCGCGCGCGCCTTCTGGCGGTGTTCGACGCCCTGCTTGTCGGCGTAGACGACGCCCGAGACCTTGCCGGCGGCGTCGTGCTCGATCCTCAGAACCTGGCAGCCCGACCGAACTTCGAGCCGGCCGGTCGCCTCGCCCTTCGGGATCTCGGCGATGAGGGTTGACCATTTCGCGCCGGACTTGCAGCCCTGGAAGCAGAACCCGATCTGCATGCAGGAGGCGCGCTCGTCGCGCGGCTCGGAATTGATCGCCATCCGGCCGGTGCTGACCTCCTTGTAGCCGATCTTGCGCGCACCGGCCTCCATGACCTTGAAGTTGTTGTTGCCCGGCAGGCCGGGGATGCCGTTGGTGCGCGTCACGCCCATCCTGTCCTCGGCCATGGCGTACCAGGGCTCCATCTCGGACAGATCGATCGGCCAATCGAGCAGGGTGGCGCCCGCCACGTCGCCGTAATGCGTGCGCGTCTTGAACTCATGGGCCTGGAAGCGCAGAGAGGCGCCCGCCCAGTGCACCGTCGAGCCACCGACCGCCTTCACGATCCAGGCCGGCAGATTCGGGAAATCCTCGGCGACCTGCCAGGAACCCGTGGCAAAGCGCTTGTCCTTCCAGGCGAGCTGGGAGAACGAATCCCACTCGTCGTTGAGAAAATCGAAGGTCTCGTGCCGGTCGCCGGCTTCCAGGATAACGGTGTCGATGCCCTTGAGGGCGAGCTGCGTGCCGAGGGTTCCGCCGCCGGCACCCGAGCCGACGATGACGAACACCGAGCCGTCGTTGAGATCGTAAGGGGCTGACATGGTTTCCTCCTGCTCCGCGCCGGCCCGACCCCGTCTTCATGCGGGATCGTCGGTCCGGGCGGCGAACACGTGCGCGTCGGCGCGGGGGCGCCGGGTTCGGGTCAGAGCCAGTTAATGTCGTCGAAGCCGCGATGCAGGTAGCCGCCCTTGTCGAACGAGGCACCCTCGTAGCCGAAGATCGGCCACAGCTCCTTCTGGTTGTAGAGGCCGACGATGAGGTTGGAGCGCACCTTCTGGAAGAAGGGAGTCGGCTCGATCGCCTTGAGCAGGGCGTCCCGGTCCGCCTCTCGCTCGATCTTGGCGTAGGGCACGCGATGGCGGGCAGCGGCCTCCCTGTCGAGGGCGGCCATCCCGTCCTCGAGGAGGTCGAGTTCCACCGGGGCGGCGCGCGCCGCCTCGTCGAGGATCCGGACCGCGGCGGCATAGAACCGGTCGGCGACGCGAGCGTGAGGGTAGCAGTCGCGTGACATCTGGACGAGGGACGCCAACGTCTCGGGCTTCGTCGCCTTCGGCATCTGCGCCCAGGCCCTCCCGGTCACGAGCCCATCCGGCATGATCGCCACGGCCAGCAGCGTGGAACCGGCCGCCCCCAGGAACACGCGGCGGGATAGGCGCGCGGGCTCCTTGTCCTGCATCCTCATTCGCTTCCTCCCTCGTTCGTTCCGTGTCGTGCAGTCGCGTGGCGGGCCGGCGCCGTCCTTCGAAAGAGGACGCGCGCGGACGAGGCGCTCGCTTACTGTTTCTGCATCATCTTTTTCCCGAAAGTCGGCAGCGACCCTTCGGGATGATGCTCTAGGCGAAGCGCCATCCGCGTTCGAGGACCTCGATCTTGTAGCCGTCCGGATCCTCGATGAAGAAGAACCGTGCGGTTCCGCCGCTCGGATGGCGCAGGGACTTGATGTCCTTCGGACCGAGGCCGGCCTCGCCCATGCGCCGGTGCGCCGCCTCGAGATCGGCGACCGAGACGGCGAGATGCCCGTAGCCGCTCCCGAGATCGTAGGCCCCGTCCTGGCCCTTGTTGACCGTCAGTTCCAGCTCGAAGCCGGATTGAGCGTTCGACATGTAGATCAGCGTGAAGCTCTCGAAGTCCAGCCGATCGGCAATGTCGAGGGAGAAAGCCGTTTTATAGAAAGCCACGGATGCCGCCTCGTCGCGGACACGGATCATCGAATGGATGAGCTTGGGAACGTCGTTCATGGGCTTTCCTCACCGCGGCGACCCGAACCTGCCACCGCCAACCACCATGACACACTAGAACTTCTCTAGAACGACGCGGTAGTAGCATGATACTGCATCGTGGCTTGCTGCGCTCCGGGGCTGAATCCCGGTATTTTGCAAGGTAAGCCGAGACCCCGGAAAACGAGACCGCCCCCATATGTCGTATTGTGTCCACGCATTCGGGAGCGGGACGGGCTCGCGACTGTCGCGGCAGGGCTGCCGGGGCGAAGCGCGGCTCGGCTGGACCAGAACGCTGTCGTCCGGCGCGAGCACGGTGCGCGCGAGCGTCTCGTCCAGCGCAAGCGCAGCCGTCTGGAGAATATAGAATCAATAACGGCTCGGGTAGTATGATGTTACCACAGTCTAAAATTGAGGACTTTGCTGAAAACCATCGGTAACCCGCAATATTTCTCTGGACTGAATCCCCAAAATCGTAGATGGCAGGCGAGAGCCTCGCCGGTCTGCTGAGCCACCGGGCCATCGGGCTCCTCGCCTGCCGCGTCGCATGCGTGCGGTGAAAGACCAGCGTCGTCCGGCACCACGGAACGCCACCGTCCCCGGACCTCGACGAACCAGCAAGACCAGCAAGGGAGAGAACAATGGCAAAATGGGTCTTCGCGTCGCCCTCGCGCTACGTCCAGGGCGCCGGCATGATCGCCCATCTCGGCGAGCATCTGTCGGCCCTCGGCCGGAACGCCTTCATCCTGGCCGACGACACCGCCTGGGGCATCGTCGGGCGCGACGCCGAGGCGGCGATGCAGGACAAGCTCACCTTCCGCCGCGAGGCGTTCGGGGGCGAGGCTTCGAACGCCGAGATCCGCCGCATGGCGGGCCTGGCGCGCGAGGCGGGCGCCGAGGTGATCGTCGGCATGGGCGGCGGCAAGGCGATGGATACCGCCAAGGCCACCGCCGACGACCTCGGCCTGCCCGTGGCCATCGTCCCCACCATCGCCTCGACGGACGCACCCTGCAGCGCGCTGTCGGTGATCTATTCGCCGGACGGCGTGTTCGAGACCTACCGGTTCTATTCCAAGAACCCGGATCTCGTCCTCGTGGACACGGCCGTCTGCGCCAGGGCGCCGGTGCGGCTGTTCGCGTCGGGCATCGCCGACGGACTGGCCACGAACGTCGAGGCCAAGGCCACGTGGCGCAGCCGCGCGCGCACGATGGCGGGGGGCGCACAGACCATCGCCGGCGGCGCCATCGCGCAGGTCTGCGAGGACACGCTCTTCGCCCACGGCTTGAGCGCCTACCGGGCTGTCGAGAAGGGCCTCGTAACTCCGGCGGTAGAGGCCGTGGTGGAGGCGGCCACGCTCCTGTCCGGCCTCGGCTTCGAGAACGGCGGGCTGGCGGCCGCCCACGCGATCCACAACGGCTTCACGGCGCTCGAGGGCGACATCCATCACCTCACCCACGGCGAGAAGGTCGCCTACGGCATTCTCGTCCAGCTCGTGCTCGACCAGCAGCCGATCGCGGAGTTCGAGCGCTTCGTGCGCCTCTTCCGCGCGATCCGGATGCCGGTGTCGCTGCGGGAACTGCATATCGAGGGCGTCTCGCGCCGCGATCTCGTTAAGGTGGGCGAACTCGCCAACAGCCCGAACGACACCCTGCAGAACCTATCGCCGCACTTCACCGACGACGCTATCGCCGACGCCATACTGGCCACGGATCTCCTGGCGGCGGGCGTCTCGGCGGCCTGACCGGGCGCATCGATCCCCGCCCCGCGGAGCCTGCCTCGCCGCCCCGGCGCAGGCGGGCCTTCCGATTGAGCGAGGACCTTCAAACCGCCCCTGTGAGACGTGAGACAGATTTCGCGTCTCCAGTCTCACGGTCGGGACTTTCCTTCGACCGACTAACCCGCCCTGCGCCGGGATTTATCCACATCGCTGCGAAGTCGCGGAGCAGGTCGGCCTTCGCCGGTCCTTCCGCCTCATCGCGGCGCGGGGTCCGAGAGAAGCTAAACCCGTATATCGAGGCACTAATCTGGATTCCGCATGACATACAGGCCGTGATTCTCCCGCTTCCCGGCGCCCGTCGCCGGAACCGCAATTGATCCGGCGCCCGGACCTCTCCTACTCTGCCTCATCGGATCCGGGACGAACGCGATGTGTGGACTGTTCTCAAATCTGCCCTCGACCCAGTACGACGGAGAAACGCGCTCGGTCCGCCTGGGCGGGCATTCGACCTCGATCCGGCTGGAGACGATGTTCTGGCGCGTGCTGGAGGACCTCGCGGCGTCCCAGGACGTCTCGCTCCCGCGCTTCCTCACGGTCCTGTACGACGAGGTGCTCGATCGCCACGGTGAAGCGCGCAACTTCACCTCCCTGCTGCGGTGCGCCTGCCTCACGCATCTGGAACTGCAGGCGACGGGGGGAACCGTCTCCTGGCAATCGCGCGCCTGTGCCAATTCCCAGGACGCTCCCCGCTTCGGCCTGCGCCACGGTCGCCCACGCGAGGCCAAAATCGCCTAACGCGGCCGGACGCGCATGATCCCTGCGCCCTGTAGCGGGCTCGATGCAAGAAGGAGGGGAGCGGGCGACCCGGATCATGCGTGGTCTCCTCGACGAGGATGTCCAGGCACCGCGCCGCCAGCCGGCCGATCAGCACGATCAGTCTCGCTCTCCGGTCCGAAGGCAGGTCGGACCAGGACGGGGCTCGCGAGGGGATCGTGTCGGCCATTCCGGAGGGCCCTCCAGGCGAGCAGCGCCTGCGCGCTCACGACCGGTCCGGTGATGGAATCAACCTCCTCTGCAGAGGTTCCAAGGATGTGGGGCCCACAGGCCCTGGCCGTCCCGCCAAAGCCCCTTGATCAAGTGCCCCTGCCGCCCGCGGAAGACGAAGGCCTGTCCCGAGAACGGATCCCGCGCGAGGTGATCCTGCACGAGGCTGGCCAGGCCGTCGAAGCCCTTGCGCATGTCGGTGCGGCCGGTCGCCAGCCAGACCCGGGAACCGGAGGGGACCGGGATCATCGTCCCAGGAGCGCCGCGATCACGCCCTGCAGGAGGGCGACCTCAGCGCCCGCCTCGGCGCGCCCCCGATGATCGCCGGCCAGCTCGATCTCGATGCCGCCGGGATGGAGCGGCTCGTCCCGGACGCTGGAGGGGGGAGCCGGCAGCCCAAGCGGGATGAAGCGCGGGCGGGAGCCCGCCATCGGTGCAGGCGCTCCGGCCCGCAGGGCACGGCGCCAGCGGAACAGCAGGCTCGCATGAAGCCCGTGCCGACGTGCCACCTTGGAAGCCGTCGTCGCCGGATCGTCCGCCTCGGCGAGGATCGCGCGCTTCTGCTCGGGCGACCAGGTCCGTCGCGTTCCCGCGACGACGATGTGAGGCGTGCTCGTCATAGGTCCAAACACAGGGCCGATACAGCGCCATCCCGCGCCATCACCTGTATCCAGACCCGAGCCCTATCCGCACAAGGCAGCCGTCACCGAGCGCTTACGGACGATGCCCGTGCAGCCGATTTCCACGGCGCGCTTCGCATCCTCGAGTGACATCACTCCCTTCTGGCAGAAATGCGCTTGTCGCGCTCCACGTTGCCGCTGGTGATGCTGTCGACGGTCAGCAGCATGACCTCGATGCTGTCCATCTTGGCACGGGCCATCATCTCCCGGTTCAGCCCACGGTTCTTGTGACAATAGAAATGGTAGACCTGCGGGCCGCTGCTGATCCAGGGCGCCTCCTCCGGGCTGACCGTGCCGAGCGACGAGAAGCCGAACAATCGTCCCGTATGGCAATCGGCGCCATCGCGCGGCGCGAGGTTTTCGCGCGGCGCGTGAGCGTGCAGCCGGATCGGACGAACGGATTCGGCAAGAGCGGGCACTCCGACTGGCCGAGCCGGCGGTCGGGATGCAGGGATCAGATCAAATGGCGCCTCGCGGTGTCTGTATCCCGAGCCGCTTGATCCGGCGGTAGAGTGTTGCCCGGCTGCAGCCGAGGTCTTTCGCCGTGTCCGGCACGCTCCAGCGATGTCGTTCCAGGACCACCCTCAGGTCCCGGGCCTCGTCCTCGTCACGGGCGTCCGATGGGCCCCTGGGCCGTGCAAGATCCTGCCGCCGGCATCCGGTACTGAGCGGGCCGATCTCCGTGGGAAGGTCGCGCAACGTCATGGTGCGGCCGTCCAGGACCGCCGATGCGTAGCGAAGGACGGCGACCAGTTCGCGGATATTGCCGGGCCAGGCATAGGCCTTGAACAGATCGCGGAGCGGCGCGTCGATCGACACGGCGTCCGGCTCGCAGCCCAGGAGCCCCGCCAGAATGGTCCGGGTCAGGGCTTCGATGTCCTGGCGGTCGCGGAGCGCGGGTAGGGCGAAGGCGGCACCGCAGAGGCGGTAATAGAGATCCTCGCGGAACTCGCCCGCGCGCATCATCGTCCGCAGATCGCGGTGCGAGGCCGCGATGACGTTGAGGGAGACCCGGATCGGATCGTCGGCGCCGAGGGGGAGCACCTCGTTCTCCGCGATGACCCGCAGGAGTCGGCTCTGCAGGAGCAGAGGCATGTCGCCGATCTCGTCGAGGAACAGGGTCCCGCCATCCGCCTTCTGGATCAGTCCCTTGCGCCCCTGGGACCGCGCCCCCGTGAAGGTACCGGGCGCGTAGCCGAACAGCTCGCTCTCGATCAGCGACTCGGGCAGCGATGCGCAGTTGATGGCCACGAACGGACGCGCGGCGCGCTGGCTGGCCTCGTGGAGCGCCCGGGCGAACACCTCCTTGCCCGCCCCCGTTTCGCCCTGGATGAGGATATGGATCGACCGGTCGACGAGGCGTACGGCGCGCCGCACCAAGTCTGAGAGCGTCGCGTCGTTGGCCCCCAGTGCGGCGAGCGGACTCGGCTTGGCCGGCCGGAGCACGGCGATGGATTTCAGGGGTGCCGCCACGCGCGGCATGAGAACCGACACATGGTAGGCGCGCCCGTCCCAATCGCGCAGGACCGGCCTGACCTGCTGCATCGTCGGTTTGAGGATGGCATTGAGGTCGTGGGCACCGAAATCGAGCACTTCGGTGAGCGGCAGGCCGAGCAGGCCGGCATCCTCCACGGCGTTCAGCCGGCGCCGGGCCGCATGGTCCGCCCCGATGACGACGCCATCCGCATCGCAGGCGAGCAGGGGGGCGGGCTGCACGTCGGAGAGCGGCGTCGAGTCGCCGAGCCGGACGATGAAGGCATCCGGGTGACGCCGCACGAAGTAGGCGTTCTCGATCATCTGACCGTGAAGGCGGGTGAGGCGCCGGACAAGATACTGGCTCTCGCGCTGCTCGGGTGAGGACACCGCGGAGACGTCGAGCGCTCCGAGAATCTCGCCGTCCGGACCGCGCAGCGGTGTCGCCGTGCAGCTCAGGCTGATGTTGCCGAGGTAGAAGTGATCGTCGCGGTGACAGGTCACGGTCTGGGCCTCGGCAAGGCAGGTGCCGATGCCGTTCGTCCCCGACAGCGCTTCTCCCCAGTTCGCGCCGACGGTGAGGCCAGCCCCTCGCAGGGACGCATCGAGGTCGCCGTTGCCGATATAGTCGATGGTCACGCCCTGCGCGTCGGCGATCAGCATGATGTAGCCGAGATCGGCGACGTGCCGGTAGAGCTGGCGCATGCCGGATTTCGCGACGTCGAGGAAATCTCCGATCGAGTCCCGACTGTGACGCAGGCGTTGCGCCGTTTCGATGCGGATGCGGGGTCTCAGGGCTGGGTCGAGGCCGTAATGGTTGGCGCAGCGCAGCCACGACTTCTGAATGAGCAGTTCTCCACGCTCGGCCGTCGGCGTCGGAACGCCCTGGCCGATGATCTTCAGAACCCTATCGACATGGGTTTGAGCATAGGCCACCGATACTGCTCCCTGCAATCACTTGCGATCAATAAACCTCCGGGACGCGTACTGGAAGAGATTGTGAAACCGATGAAAATTTTAATTAAAGCGCGCTCGCTGGGAATGCCGACGAAGGAATGGCTTGAACCACGAACCGAGACAGCTTGGATGACGATTGATTCGCACTTGTCGTGACGGGATGGCATCCAAGATTTTTAACGGCGTCTCCATGGAAAAGGGACTAGGGTCAGGACTCGATCAGCACCGGAAGGCGATGACGGCGGCGAGCGCAACAGCCGAGGCGTAGTTGCGGGCCAGCGTGTCGTAGCGGGTGGCGATGCGACGGAAGTCCTTGAGGCGATCGAAGGTCGCCTCGATGCGCCAGCGTTCGCGGTAGCGGCGCTTGTCGGCAGCCAGGCGACGGACCCGACCGGGCGCCTGGGCGAGCACGGCTGGGGGCGGTGGTGACGTCGCTGGCGTTGCCGGGCGTCAGCAGGAGGACGTCGGGGCGGCCGAGGACATCGATGAGGGCGTGGATCTTGGTCGTCTGGCCGCCACGCAACGGGCCGATGCCTTGCGCACGAGCCCCCCTTTGCCGCCATGCGCCGAGCGGTGCGCCTTGACGGAGGTGCTGTCGATGGCGGCCGCCTCGCCCGCCCATCCGCCCTTGGCCGGCGCGGTCAGCATCGCCCGCCAGAAGCCGCGGCGGGACAAGCGGTTGTAGACGGTGGTGCGCGGACCATCCGCTGCCGGGCCGTCGCGCCAGCGGCAGCCCGAGGTGAGAACGTGCAGGATGCCGGAACCGAAGGAGCGCGTAGCGAGATGACCTGCCGATCGTCGTTCCGTTCCGGCCCGGGCTGGTTCTTGGGCATGAATGGTTCCATCACCGCCCACTGCTCGTCCGAGAGCCAGAACAGGTCCGCCATCGCCGCCTTCGTGCTGCAAACGGCGCTTCTGAGTCACAAAACCATAGCTCTTGCAACGCCTTGGTTCGGTTCACACCCTAGCGCATCGCCCCCCCCAAACTGGTGAGACGACGCGCCGACGCATGGACCTACGGACTTCGAACAGCCAGGTCGAGGCGGGGCTGGTCGTTCCTGGAAGATCGGGGCGGCCTATCGCCCATCAGTCTTCCAGGGCGAATACCCACACGGTACCGCCCTGCGGTATATCCTTCTCCCAGCCGCGTTCCGTGTGCATGATGCCCTGAACCAGCGCCGAATCGACACCCCAACCGGAGACGACGGCGATGTATTGCTTGCCGTTGATCGAATAGCTGGTCGGGGGAGCGATGATTCCGGAGCTGGTCTTGAACTGCCAGAGAATCTTGCCCGACTTCGCGTCATAGGCACGGAACATCCGATCGCTCGTCCCACCCGCGAAAATCAGATCGCCAGCCGTCGACAGGATCGAGCCCCAATTCCAGGATTCCGCATAGGTGTCTCTCCAGGCCTCCTCACGTGTCTCCACATTGATGGCCTGGATTCCACCGATATACTTTGCATCTTTGTTGATGTGGAGTTTGATGTCCTTGATATCGACGCCGGCCGACCACTGGCCCGGGATGCGCTTCTGGACCTTGCCGGTGAAGCTCATGCAGTGGTTGTCGTTGAACGGGACGTAGAGGTTTTTGGTCTTCGGGTTGTAGGACTCGTAGGGCCAATCCTTGCCACCCCAAAGGCTCGGGCAATACATTCCGGGTACCCCGGTGCCGGGAACGGTGCCTGCGTTGTATGTCGGGCGGCCGGTCTTCGGATCGACGCTGGCGAAGACGTTGTTGTGAACATAGGGTCGCGCATCGCGGAAGCTGATCTTGCCATCGGGCGTGTTCTCGAGGCGATAGAGATACCCGTTGCGCTGCGCGCTGATCAGCGTCGGGACCTTTTTCCCGTCCTTGTCGAGTTCGATCAGGGTCGGGGCGTTCATGCCCGCCCAGTCCCAGCTGTCGTTCCAGTGATACTGGAAGTGGTTCTTGATTGTTCCGGTATCGGGATCCATCGCGAGGACGGAGGCGAGGTAGAGGTTGTCACCCGGACGCTGGTCGCCGAGCCAGGGCGAGCCGTTGCCTACTCCCCAGTAGAGAACGCCGTTCTTGGCGTCGTAATTGCCCGGCATCCACATGGTGCCGCCGCCGGTCTTCCAAGCGTCCTTCCACGGGCCGTCCTTGGGCCAGGTCTCCGAACCCTTCTCGCCGGGGGCCGGCACGGCAAAGGTCTTCCACACCTCCTTGCCCGTCTCGGCGTCGAAAGCCGCGAGGAAGCCGCGAATACCGAACTCGCCGCCCGAGGGGCCGACGATGATCTTGCCGTTCACCGAGACCGGGGCCGAGGTGATGTAGGCGCCTTCGGTCCAGTCACAGACCGTGACTTCCCAGACCAGCTTGCCGGTTCTGGCATCCAGCGCGGTCAGCTTGCAGTCGAGGCCAGCGACGTAGACTTTGTCGCCCCAAAGAGAGACGCCGCGGTTGGTGTAGTGGAAGGCGCTGAATCCTTCGGGAAACTCTCTCTTGTAGCGCCAGATCGGATCCCCGTTCTTCGCATCGATGGCGAGAACCTGATTGTAGGGGGTCGTCACGAACATGATGCCGTCATTCACGATGGCGGGCGCTTCGTGGCCCGACGTAACGCCGGTTGCCGAACTCCAGACCGGGCGCAGCTTCTTGACGTTGCTCGTCTTGATCTGATCCAGGGCGCTGTAGCTCCAGCCGGCGTAATTGCCCTTGGCCATGAGCCAGTTCTCCGGCTCGGGGTTCGACAGGCGCTTCTGCGTGATCGGCGAATAGCTCTTCAGCTCGCCTGCGGCGCACGGCGCCGCCGCAAGGGTGGCGCCCAGGAGCAGGGCGATCTTGTTCTTGACCATCATGTCTTCCTCCCTCGTCGAATTGGCCGTTCGCTCGACCGAAATCTTGATTATTGCCGTTGTGGGCCGAGTGCCCCGGTGAACGCGCCCGCTACGGTGATGGCGTCGCCCGAGATTTGGAGCGGCAACCGCGCGATCCGCCGCGATGCAGGGCCTTCAAGAACCTTGCCGCTGTCCGAAAGGTCGAATACAGACCCGTGGCAGTTGCATATGACCGATCGCTTGTCGTCCTGCAGAGAAGTAATCGGGCATCCGTTGTGAGTGCACAGAGCAGAATAGGCCACGATTCCACTTTCCGCCGTCGTTCGCATCTCAGGAGAAAGCGTGCCGGGATCGACCCGCGCGACGAGGATCTGGTTGACCCGCGAACCATCCCTGACAAGCCCCGTCTTGGGATCGGCGGGGTAGGCCAGCGTCGGCTCGTCGCCGATCTTGAGATCCGCTGCAGTCAGTGTCCTGCCCTGGCTGTCGCCCGCGAGATGGACGAGAACGTCGCCGATCTGGGGACGCACGGCCTTGTCGTTGGCCAAGGACGGACCGGCGCCCGCTAGGAGCATAGCAGCGGCGCCGATCACGACCGTCCGCCGCTCCAGCATGGATGCGCCGCAGCGGCACTGGGTTTCCTCAGGCGGCGCTGCTGTCATCGACGATACTCCTGTTCTGCGTTCATCATCGCTCGGCGAACCTCGTGTAAGGATGGGACGGGATCTCGACCGGTCATTCATCGCCTTCGATTTGCCGTTGCGGGCGCGCAGGGCGCATGCGTCGAGCAGCCAAAGACGCGATGGCGAGCCCGGTCGTCTCGCGCCGAGCAGGCCCTCCATCAATCGAGATGAAATCCAGACGCGCTAGATCGGCGAAATTCATCGTTTGATCAAGACAATAACAACAGTAAAATCAATAAATCTTTATGAGACCGTAGGATTTGATTAATTTTTCAGTATCTCGGGCGGCTTACATCATGGGATATAGAGATACCTGAGGTAGAAAGCATTGGTAGGGCGGGCATTTTCCGCATAGACGCTGCGGGAATAGCGCACCGTGAGGTTCTGTTTCGGGTTGAAAAAGAACATGAGACCCGCGCCGAGAGCGAGATCCTGGTTCTGGCTGTTCGGAATCACCACCTTGCTCAAAGCGAGGCGGCTGGCCGTATTGTACTGGTAGTCGAGGGCGAGGAACGGTTCCACCGGCAGAGTGGGCATGTTGAGCTTGTATCCGAGCCGAAGGTTGGTGTGGAACGTGGTGCCTGGGCTGACTGCCGCAGCACCGGGTGTGTTCTGCTCGCTGCGGAAGACGCCGCCGACATCGCCCGTGAAGCTGAAATCCTTGCCCTGAACGTCGAACAAGATGCTGGTGTAATTCGCGAAGTAGTGATTGCTGAAGTAGTCGCCGCCGATCGGCGCCTGAAGAAACGTCTGAATACCCAATGTGCTGTTCGGAGTCGGCTTGATCCAGGTCGCCACGCCCCAGAGCGTGTCGCCGAAGCCGAAACGCTCCTTGGCGTCGCGGGTCCCGAGATAGATTTCGGGGAGGATCGCCTCAAGCGCGATACCGACATCGGGTAGCGCGTCGATCGTCGTGAAATAGACGAACTTGCTCAGGCCCGCCGCGAGGTTCTGACGCGATGCGCTGGTCAGATTGCCCTGCGCATCGAAGAACTGCGACGTGGCGTTGAACTGCCCGTACTGGACGAAAAGAGAGAAGTCCTTGTAATTGATGGGCAGGTCATACTCGTGTCCATCAATGACCGCGAAGGTGATGTCGGCTGCCGCAGCCGCGTCGGGCTGGGATGCTGCGCCATAGAGCCCCAATGCCGCTGCGAGAACGTATTTGACGCCGATTTTCATGATCTCCCCCTAAAGCTAATGGTATTGTAATCGTTGTTTTTGATTTTTTGCGCGAAGCCCACGGAATTTAATAGGTCTATGCCGGCAAGGCGAAAGCTGCTTGATTTAGTGCCTCTCACAAAACTCCCGCTCCCCTGTCATTGCCGAAGCGAGAACGGTCAGAGGCCGGGAGTTTTGTGAGGCAATCTTATTCAGGATTGGATGTAGACGACGTGCGTCTCTGTGAACTCGTAGAGGCCGTGCTTGCCGTCCGCCCCACCGATGCCCGATTTGCGCCGCCCGGCATGGAAGCCCTGCATGGCCTCGAAGTTCTCGCGGTTGACGTAGGTCTCGCCGAACCGAAGCTCGCGGCTGGCCTGCATCGCCGCATTGATGCTCGATGTGTAGATCGACGAGGTCAGGCCATATTCACTGTCGTTGGCGAGGCGGATCGCTTCATCGAGGCTGTCGACAGCCTGGATCGGTAGGACCGGGCCGAAGATTTCCTTGCGCATGATCTCCATGTCGGCCGTCGCGCCGGTCAGAATGGTCGGCACGTAATGGAAGCCCGCTCCCAGATCGGCGACCGCGCCGCCCGTGACGACGGTGACCCCGTCGGCCTTGGCCCGCTCGACCATCGCCGCGACCTTGTCGAGCCCGGCCTTGTTGACGAGGGGGCCCATGGCGAGGGTCTCGTCCTCGCTCGGGTTGCCGTAGCGGGTTGCCTCGAAGAGAGCCTTGAGCCGCGAGACGAACGCGTCGTGGACGCTGCGCTCGACATAGACCCGCTCGGCGCAGTTGCAGACCTGTCCGGTGTTGATCACGCGGCTGGCGTGGATGGCCCTGGCGGCGAGGTCGAGATCGGCATCGGCCAGGACGATGGCCGGGGCCTTGCCGCCGAGTTCGAGATTGACCCGCGTCAGGTTCTCGGCAGCCGCCTTCATGATTTGGATGCCGGTGCCGACACTACCCGTGAAGGTGATGAGATCGACCTCGGGATGGGCGGTGAGCGCCTGACCGACCGTGGCGCCGCGGCCGCCGATGAGGTTGAACACGCCCGGTGGGAGATCGGTCTGCGCAACGAGTTCGGCGAACACGAACGCATTGATCGGCGTCTCTTCGCTCGGCTTGATGACGATGGTGTTTCCGGTCACCAGGGCGGGCGCGAGCTTGCGGGCGATGAGGAAGAACGGGAAGTTCCAGGGCAGAATGCCGCCGACCACCCCGAGCGGCTTGCGCAGCAGGAAGATCGTCTCCTTCGGCCGGTCGCTGGAGAGCACTTCGCCCTCGAGGCGGCGCGCCCATTCGGCCATGTAATCGATGTAATCGGCGGTGAAATCGACCTCCACTTGAGCCAGGCTGCGGATCTTGCCCTGCTCGCGGACGAGCAGATCGGCCAGTTCCACGCGGCGTTCGCGCACCTTGGCCGAGATCGCACGGAGGTGCTTTGCCCGCTCGATCGGCGGCAGGGCCTCCCAGGCCGGTTGGGCGCGGCGTGCGGCGCGCACGGCCCGGTCCACATCCTCGGCCGTCGCCTCGGGGGTCGATGCGATGAGGCTGCCATCGGCCGGATTGTAGACGTCCACCGTGCTCTCGGTCGGGTCCTCGAACCGGCCATCGATGAAATGACAATAAATCTTCGGATCGATCGTCTCCGGTCCGAGCGACAATGTCTGGCTTTTTTGTATTTTCAATTTGATCCCCCCTTTGTATTTTCTATTTTAATTCGATTACGGCGATACCGATGGTTGAGCGTCGCCGTTCGCCTCCCGTTTTTTGTGGAGATACTACATGGTATTTCTGCTTATATTGTCCTGTTTTT
Source organism: Methylobacterium sp. AMS5 (assembly GCF_001542815.1). GTDB lineage: Bacteria > Pseudomonadota > Alphaproteobacteria > Rhizobiales > Beijerinckiaceae > Methylobacterium. The sequence continues at coordinate 1,167,113 of NZ_CP006992.1, read as the reverse complement.
TTACAATTCGATCAATGCTTGAATTCGTGGAGATATAGACAGGTCCTTCTCCGGATCGGCATCCGCAACCGGCGTGCCAAATTTCGTCGGCACCGGCGAATTCGGCTCAACCGCTCGTTATCCGTTGCAATCATTCGGATTTTTTATTTCCCGCCCGGCATGGTCGGCGCGCGGCAGTCGTTTCGAGAGCCGACAATGCGACGCCCGTCGCAAGACGGGGTGCGACAGGTGTCGCGCGGCAGGCGGAAGCGGCGCCGGAATCCGGCCGACCTTGCCTTCGGACGATGAAGAGGAGCCGGTTCCGCGAAGAGCAGCTCTGTGGCATCCTGACGGAGTAGGTGTGCAGTCCTACGGTGTGGTGGCATGGGTTTAGCTGAGGCCGCCGCACACCGGGAGGCATTATGGGACAGGTTCTTTACGGCTGCGCCACGACCACGCACGCGGTCAGAGCAGCGCTACAGCGCTCGAAAGCTCCGCTCATACGACCTCCGTGTGATTCCTTCGGAATGGCGGAGTTCGGCTTCGCTCAAGCGCCGCGCGGGCTTGCCGAGCCAGCGACTGCTTCGATCAAGCGGACGCCGTATCAAAGGTCTTGCCGCGAAGTGATCGGCCCCCATACGGCGGTCCCAGTTCAAAGTTAGTGCCGGGTCGGCCTCTGCACCACGGGTAGCTTGGCCGGCGGAGCCGGTCGGGTGAGGGCAGCCGGCCAAGCGGATGAGGCCGGTACGAACACCTCCGGGGCCGGTGGTCGGTAGTCCAGCGAAGCATGCGGGCGCACGCCATTGTCGTGTCTCCGCCAACGCTCGATCACGATCTGCGCCTCCTTGAGCGTGTAGAAGATCTCACCGTTCAACAACTCGTCTCGTAGTCGCGCGTTTGGGATTGCCCCGTTTCTGTGGACGGTTAGGGGGCTTGGCTGAACAGGGGCTCGGGTAGCGGGTCCGGCTGGGTTTCCTGCTCGTAGATGACGGGCGAGCGGTATCCGAGCGCCGAGTGCCGGCGCAGCGGATTGTAGAAGCCCTCGATGTAGCTGAAGCAGGCCATCCGTGCCTCGGCCTGTGAGCGGAAGCGACGGCGGGCGAGCCGTTCGCATTCGAGGGTTGAGAAGAAGCTTTCAGCCATGGCGTTGTCGTAGGCATCGCCGACCGGGCCCATTGAGGGTCGCACGCCCGCCTCCTGACAGCGGCTGCAGAAGGCTAGCGACGTGTATTGTGCCCCCTGGACGCCCTTCTGTGTGTCAAGCCGCGATGCGGGTCTGATTGATCGCCTTCTGCCGGCGGGTGATGAGCGTGAACACCTCACGGGCGATGTAGCGCTTCAGGCAGCGGATCGCCTCCAGCTTGGAGTGGCCCTCTGCAATCCGGCGGGCCATGTACGCCTTGGTCCGCGCGTCAGTCCGCAGTCGCCCGATGGCCATGATGTGCAGCGTGCTGTTGGCTGCGCGATCACCGCCTCGGTTGAGGCGATGGCGCACCGTCTTCCCCGACGAGGCCGGCACGGGGCTCACGCCACACAACGCCGCAAAGCCTGCCTCCGAGCGCAGGCGCCCAGGATTGTCGCTGGCCGTCAGGAGCAGCTGCGCGGCGCCCTTGCTGCCTGAAGTCGACCCGTAGCGCTTGGCCGAACGGAGTCTCGCCAGCACCGAAAGTGCGGATGAGCCCTTATTCCACGCCTAAACACAGACGGCGACTGCCGAGGCGATCCTGACGCTGTCACGACAGGGCGTTCCGATCCGGCAGATCGTCCGTACGACCGGCCACAGCCGCAAGCTCGTGCGCACCGTGCTGCGCGGCTTGACCGGCGACGTGTTCCGGGCGCGCCAGAGCAGCCTGGAGGCCTATCTACCCCGGCTCGATGCCGAGTGGACGGCCGGCTGGCGCAACGGTGCCGAACTGTGGCGACGCCTGCGCGCAAGCGGATTCACCGGCAGCCTGCGCGTCGTCGGAGAGTGCGCGACCCGCCGCCGACGCCATGAGCAGTCTCCCGAGCGTGCGCCCGGCAAGGTCCCGTCTGCGCGCCTCCTCGCGCGGCTGATGACGAGCGGTCGGGACAACTTGAGTAAGGCCGAAGCCGTGACGGTGGCGACGATCGAGGCAGCGGTCCCGGCGCTCGACGAGGCCCGTTCGCTCCTGTCTGGCTTCCAGGCCATGATCCGCGAGCGGAGACATCCGGACCTCGACACTTGGACCGATACGGCTGCCTGCGGTCTCCTCGCATCCTTCGCGAACGGCCTGGCAAGGGACAAGGCGGCTGTTACCGCGGCGCGATCCGAGCCGTGGTCGAACGGCCAGACCGAGGGGCAGATCACCCGCCTCAAACTCGTGAAGCGGCAAATGTACGGCCGGGCCAAGCTCGATCTGCTCGAAGCGCGGCTGATCGGCGCCGGGGGAGGCAACCGCATCGAAAGTCAGCCAGACCCGAACCATGACCCTTGCAAAATTCTAGAGCCTGTTATGCACTTGTCATAAGCTTTTCAGCTTGTCGGAGCATGAGGCAGACGAAGGCGACCATGTGCAGGCCAGCCAACGTGCTGGCGTAGCGCTCGTAATCTTTGACCAGCCGCCGACAGCGGGTGGCCCAGGCAAACGAGCGCTCCACCACCCATCGGCGCGGCAGCAGGACAAAGCCGCGCTTGGCCTCAGGCGCCTTCACCACTTCCAAGTCGATGCCGTGCGCGCTCGCGGCGGCGGCGGGCTTAGGCCCGGAATAGCCCTGGTCGACAAAGGCCAACTCGACGCTGTCGCCCGTCTCCGCCTGCACCTCGGCGGCCAGCCGGCCGACCTCGGCCCGGTCGTCGACATCGGCGGGCGTCACGTGCAGCGCCACGACATGGCCCGGCGTGTCAACGGCCAGATGCAGCTTCGCACCCCGCTTGCGCTTGGCCCCGTCATAGCCGGCCCGCTCGCCGCTCTCGGGCGAGGAGCGCAGCGTCCGGCTATCGAGGATCACCGCCGAGGGCTCCGGCTCCCGCTCCGCCGCCATCCGCAGCACCGCCCGCAGGTCGCCGGCCACGTCCGCGAAACTGTCGGCCGACAGCCAACGCTGCGTCTGCTGATACACGGCCGCCCAAGGCGGCAGATCGTGCGGCATGAACCGCCAGGGCGCCCCCGTCTTCACGATGTAGCGCAGCCCGTTAAACACCTCGCGCAACTCGTGGTCGCGCTGAGCCGAGTCCTCCCGCAGCAGCGCGAGGTAGGGCGCTACCAGTGCCCATTCTTCATCAGACACGTCGGACGGATAGGAGCGGCGATCAGAAGGCATGATCCACAACGCCAATCCTGCCTATCAGTTCATAACACGCTCTATCTACCTAATTGCTATAACATGAAAATACGCATTTTGGTTGGGGTCAAGACTGGCGCCGATCGTGAAACCATCTATCAGCGCGGTTCAGACGATGCTGCAATGACTTAAGTGGGCTCGTGGGAGGGGGCATCAGCCGATGCCGATCCACACCCAGGTGGCGCCGGTGCTCTGGCTGATCATGCCGGACTCGGCCAGCTTGGCCCGCAGCAGCCGAGATCCCGGCCCGTCGAGCCATCTGTGGCCAACGGGGCCATACTCGATCCAGCGCCACTGCCGAGCCGGCGGCCCGTCAGGTCGCTGGTGGGAGGCCTCGCGGGCCTGATCCTCATCGTAGGGCGCGAGCAGATAGGCCTGCTGCCGCTCGTTCAGCCCGGTCGCGATCGCTGCGAGGGCCGCGGCGCCCGCCATCGCCTCAACGTACCAGCTCGACCGTGATGCCGACGGCATCGTCCAGTTGTGCCCACGCCTGATCCGCCGTCAGGGCGACGAGGCCGCGCGTCTTTGCCAGGGCCAGGCAGGCGCGGTCCCCGAAGGACAGGCCGGCCTGGCGCGTGGCCACCCGGAGTGCGCCAGCCTCGACCGCCTGAGTGCGATCGAATTCGACCACTGCGAGGTGCAGGTGGTCCAACGCTCGGCTAAGGGTCGCGACGGCCCCTCCACGCTCCACGAGCTTGGCGATGACCTCCGAGAGGTTCACGGCGGACATGGCCGACTCGGACAGCGCAGCCCGAACGCGGTCCTGTCCCTCTTCCTGGTTCAATAGGCAGAGCAGGGCTGACGCGTCCAACGCGTACTTCATGGCCACGGGGTCACTCCTTGGCCGCTTCGGCGCGCCTGTCAGCTAGGAACTCGTCGACCACGCTGACCCCTTCGGGCACCAAGCCCCGAACAATCTTCTGGATTTCGTCGATAGCAGCATTGCGAGATCGTACCCGAAGCTCGCCATCCACCATCTCCATCACCACTGTATCACCGACCTGAACGCCGAGTTCGCGGCGGAAGCTTGCAGGAATGACGAGTTTGCCCCCGTCAACGATTTTCGTAGATCGCGATTCCATGGCAATTATCGCTCCATATGCATGAAGCGATTAGCTATACCCAAACTGGTTCGGTTGCCAGAGATGGATTTCCATCCGGTGGATGGGCGCCGCAAAAAGGTACACCGTTACGCCGCGACCTCATGGCACAGCTTCCGTATGAGGCAAAACGGTCAGTTTCGAATTATGCTACATGATAGATGTGCAGGCCACCCTTTTGGCACGTTCGAAGGCCCAAAATGCCCCGTTTCGGCTACGCCCGCGTCTCCTCGACCGATCAGGACCTCACCATCCAGCTCGAGAAGCTCAAGGCCGCCGGCTGCACCGTGATCCGCTCGGAAAAGATGTCGGGCAAATCCGCCGACGACCGGCCTGAGCTCGCCACCGTGATGCAGTTCCTGCGCGAAGGCGACGAGCTGGTGGTGGTCCGCCTCGACCGGCTCGGCCGCTCGACCCGCGACGTGCTGAACCTCGTGCACGAACTCGACCAGAAGGGCGCTTGCCTGCGCATCCTCGATCCGGAGCTGACCACCGGCGGCGACGTCGGACGGATCGTCGTCACTGTGCTTGGGATGGTGGCCGAGATGGAGCGCAAGTTCATCCTGGAGCGCCAGCGCGCCGGGATCGAAGCCGCCAAGGCGGCTGGCGTCTACGCCGGCAAGGGCCGGCCGAAATCCGTGCCCGAGGAGGAGATCCGTCGGCGCCATGCGGCAAGGGAGGGGCCGACCGCCATCGCTCGCGCGCTGGGGATCTCACGCAGAAGCGTTTATCGCGTACTCGATGAGAAAAACCCCGCGCGACCGCGGGATCTCACACAGCAAACCATGTTACCAACATCGAAGGCGGCGGATAAAACCGATGTCAGCTAAATCTAAAATATACCATTCAATTGACTTTCTATAATATGCGGTCCTGGCGCCTGACTGTCCGCTTCGAGATATGGATCGTAATCATAGACGGAATGCTCATGATGATTTGGATCGCTCCATCGATCATGGGCACGGCAATCCAGGGTTATGCTAATAGACGAAGAGTGGGCGCGTTCCTGCGGAACCGTGCCCTACTCGCTTCGCTCCCCGAACCCCTTCGGGTTTCGGCCCTGCGGGTGACGACCACATCGCGCGGGCTCGCGTGGAGGATCAGGGCGATCCGCGACCGTGCAGCAGCTTCACTCTGACTGCCTGGGACCCGGATGCGAGGTGCTCCCTTTGAAGAGCGCCTCAGTGTCCACACGCGCCTGCTCGGCGGAGGAGCGCTGTGGGGCCTACGGGACAGGAGAAAGCTCGCCTAGCAATGTCTCGATCATCTGGCGGATCTCAACGTGATCGGGGGAGAGCGGCCGGGCCGGCTCCTCGGTCATATCGCGCATCAGACACACCTCGATGTTCTCGGGGAGGCTCGGAAGATGCTGGCGTGCGAGCGTGAGGAGGCCTGGAGTGAGGTGTTTTGCGTACTCCGTTCCGAACCAGATCTGTGGTGAGGCGCGCTCCTCCTCATCCATTTCGGCGGTGTGCAGCGCCGCGTTCCGGATCTGGAGGTAGAAAGTGGAGAGCGGGGCATCCCAGCCGATCGCGAGACTGACGCCCGGTTCATCGAACTCGTATCGACTCATCGACGGCCTTTCAGCTCACACGCCCGATACCTGCCGCAGGGATCCGCTCGCGACCGGCAGCGTGCACACCCAGAAGACAGTCATTGGGGTCAATGAGATCTGCAACGCGAGCGCATTTCTCAAAGATTGATCGCTTGACCACTGCTGATGATGCAGGCTCCTCAAGCTTCGATCCGCAGCCGGGTCGCGGAAAGTCCGTATGCCGGCGATCCTGCCGTTGAGGCATGAACCGCGCGGCTTCAGGTGGAGTCGAAAGATAATCGCGCGGGCTCGCGTCGCAAGCAGTTCCCCGCCTAGTCAAGTTCATCGGGTTTGCACTCCTAGCTCACGAACTCGGTCTTCAACGTGGAGCTTGTCATCGCCACGCGGTTGCGGCCGCCCTCCTTGGCCGCGTACAGCGATACGTCCGCTCGCTTGAGCAGCGTGCCGACGCTGTCCCCCTCGGACCACTCGCTCAGCCCGATGCTGACCGTGAACCGAAGCGGACAGCTTCGCTGCAGAAGCGCCGAGCCGGCGCACTGACTGCGGACGCGGTGGGCCACCACCGCCGCGGCGCCCAGGCTGTGGTCCAGGAGGAGCAGTGCGTACTCCTCCCCGCCCAGCCGTCCGGCGATCGCACCGGTCTCCCGTAGGATCTGAGCGATGTGCCGGATCACCAGATCCCCCACGTCGTGGCCATGGCGGTCGTTGATCTTCTTGAAATGGTCGATGTCGAGCTGCATCACCGCCAGGGGGCGGCTCACCGCCGCGCTCTCGACCGCCGCTTGGGCCTGACGCATGAAGGCACCGCGGTTCAGGAGTTGCGTCAGGTGGTCGGTGTCGGCCTGCCGGATCAGCGCCTGCTGCAGCTTCAGCACCCGCTCGGCCGAGCGTAGGCGCCCGCGCAACTCCTGCGCCTCCGGCGGCTTCATCAGGAAGTCGTCCGCGCCGGCATCGAGCACCTCGTCCAGCGGCCGCCTTTCCCGTGCGGAGGACATCACCAGGATCGTCAGGGGGCGCCGATCGTCGGCCAGAGCCCGCAGCGACCAGCACAGCTCCAGCCCGTCGAGCGGTTGAACCTCAAGGCTGGTGAGCACGCAGGTCACCGACGGATCGGCAGCGACCTGCGCCAGCGCCGCGGCCGAGTCCGAGAACGCCACCACGGTGTGTCCGGCCGCGATGAGCATTCCCGAGATTGTCTTGCGGATCACGCCGCTGGGATCGACGAGGACGATGTGCATGGTACGCCCATTAAACCGAGGTCAGGTGTCGAGGGGGAAGCTTGGCGTGAAAGCCGTCGCGATGGGATGAAAGGCCTTCACCAGCGCAGGATCGAGGCGGCCCATCATCCCCTGGAGGATCGCGTAGGCGGCCTCGCTCGCCATCGGCGGCTTGTAGGACCGGCGCTCGATCAGGGCGCCGTAGATGTCGCACACCGTCACCACACGCACGAGATCGGGTATCGCCCTCCCCACGAGCCCGTCCGGGTAGCCGGAGCCGTCGAGCATCTCGTGATGCGAGCGTACCACGCCGAGGAACTCCGGCTCGAAGCCCTGGTTGGCCAGCATGGCCTCGCCCTGCGCCGGATGCAGGCGCATCACTGCCTTCTCCGCTGCATCGAGCTTGCCCGGCTTGTTGAGGATCGCGGCCGGGACGTGGATCTTGCCGACATCGTGCAGCAACGCCGCCTTGGTCAGCCGATGGCGCTCGCAAGGTCCGAGGCTAAGGCTCGCCGCGAAGGCAGCGGCCAGCCCGGCCACCAGTAGGCAGTGCTGGTGCGTAGCATCGTCGAAGCGGCGCACCGCCCGGATCCAGTCGCGGATGCCGGTTTCTTGGACCGCCTGCGCGACGAGGTCGGTGCCGTTGTCGACCACGACCGGCGTCACCGGCCCGCCGGCCACGAAGACCGACCCGTAGAAGGCGCGCACCGCCTCGGCCCGTCGCCGGGCCTCGGCCGGCACGGTCTCCGCCCGATCCTCCGCCGCGCCCAGCGCGCGCCGGAGCCGGCCCAGGTCGAAGGGAGCCCTCACCGTCCGGCTCGCCCCGAGCGCCAGTGCCTGAAGGCGGGCTTGCAGCGTGTCCTGGCGCTGCAGCACGACCAGCGGAGTACCGCGGCGCGTCCGTGCCAGAAGCTGGCGCAGGCGCTCGACGTTGGCCGCCCCGAGATCGGCCACATCCGTGACCAGCACCGCCGCGGCCTCGGCTGGATCCGCCTCGTCACGCAGGTCGTGGACCCGGTACGCCAAGCCGGGATCGAGACCGCCCACGAGATCCGCGCTCCGACCCGGATCGTCGGTGATCAGAAGCGTCTGTCCCATCATGGATCTCGCTCCCGGTTGGCCTAAGGGAACATCGCGTCGATGGCATCCTGGGACACGCTGACCGCACCGGGCAGCGCCGGACCGTTCAGGAGCGCGGACTTGCCGGTCCGCTCGCGGAGCGCCAGCGTCGGAGCCGCCGCGCTCGAACCGGACCACAGGCGCACCATCTCGACGATCCGCTCCTCGACGAACTCGATCGTCCTCACCACCTTCGCGATGGCGCTGGCCGGTGAGATCCTGGAAGTTGCAGGCCTCGAAGATCGTCTGCACGTGATCCTGGATCGCCATCACGTCCGCCCGGGTCCCCTCGTCGCGGCTCCGCTTGGCGATCCCGCGGGTCGGGGCATCGACGGCTTCCGCGGTCGACAGGATGGTGTTGGTGGCCCGCTCGGTCCCCTGAACCACCGCGTTCAACTCGTCGCAGGTGCGGCCGGTCTCCTGCTCATGCCGCAGCTCGGCGATTTCCTGCCGCATCCGCTCGATCACCGTCGATATCGCGGCCAGATGACTTTGCAGGAGCGCGGAACTTCCCTCAGGTCCAACGGCATTTGGCGCAACACGGGTCATGGTGCTAGACCGCATCATATTTCCTAAAATCCGGACTTAGCTGAATAAAATTAATGATCTACAATTGCCGTGACAGATACACTCCTATTGTAGCCATCTGCCGAATGATCTAGGCGCGCTACGGCCCATGATCGACTGATAAGACAAGACAGTACAGGGTTGGGCGGCTTTCCGTATCCGTCGATTTGGCGCGGATCGAGTATTTTAGGAATGACTTGGGCGGCTTCAGGCAACGTCGAAGAAGAGATCGATCTGCTCGGCCTTCGTCTGGCGCGTCCGGCCCTTGCGCGGCGCCGGCTTGGGCGCAGCCGGCGCGAATACCGGAAGAGGCACCCCGGCCTTCCCGTAAAAGTACGCGCCGACACAGGCCCCCTCGGCGGTGATGAACACGTTACAGGTATGCCCCGTGGATTTCAGGATGCAGCGCGTGAGCGGCGTCGCCTTCGGCAACGCGGCCAGCGCCTCCAGCAGGCACGGTAGGCCGGCCGAGTGGATGCCGAGGATCGGATATTCGAACGCCAGACCCGCACAGGTCAGGTGCGCGGCGCCGGCCGTGGTCGACGGGAACGGGTTCAGACCGAACGCCGTCCCCTCGTCGCGCAGGAACGCCGCGAGCAGGGCGCGATCCTTCCCATCGATCAGCCCGGCCAGACGGGACCTGTCGGATGCGACCAGCATTCAGAGCACCGGATACGGCCCGAGGAACAGGTCTCCCAGCGCCCGGCGGCGCAGAAAGGTCAGGCGCCGCCGCCGGACGTGCTCCGGCCGATCGTGGTCCAGGTGGCAGCGCTGGCACCAGGCGGCGAGATCGGTGGGGCCGTGGAGGCTCGTGTCGTGGGCGCGGTGGCAGGTGGCCAGGATCGGCCGGTTCAACCGGACGCTCGCCAGGTCGGGCGTGCGCCGGAGAACCCGGCCCCGGCCCGAGCGCCAGACGCCGCCGTCGGCGTCGTACCAGTTTCCGTCATCGACGCAGACGATGACCCGCCCATGGGCCAGAAGCCAGATCGCCTGATAGCGCCGCGCCGCGCAGGCGTCCGCGCTGGTGCGAGCCCGCCGGCCTAGTTCCTCCACGCTCAGATGGTCGGCGATGTGAGCCATGTCCGCCTCCGCCAAAGGCGCACAGGCTAACCCCACACCGCACCAGCCGGAATCCCCCCGAACTGATCAAGCGGAAACCGTATCATTCCCTTCTGCTTGGAGGTGGATCATGGGCGAATGCTACTCGCTGGACCTTCGTGAGCGGATCAGCCGTTGGGTTGAGGAAGGGCACTCGCGCCGTGGCGCGGCCCGTCGCTTCGCCGTCAGCCCCAGTTGTGCGGTCAAGCTGGCGCAACGCCGAGCCCGAACCGGGTCGGTCGCACCCGCGGCACGAGGGCGGCCCAAGGGCAGCGGCAAGCGAGCACCGGTGGCAGGCTTTCTGATCGCGACGGTTGAGGCCACGCCCGACATCACGATGCCGGAACTGGCCGAGCGGCTGTTGGCCGAGCACGGCGTGACGGTCACGCCGGGGGCGCTGTCACGCTTCCTCTGCCAGCGCGGCTTCACGTATAAAAAAATGCCCTGATGGCCGCCGAACGCGGTCGCGCACCCATCCCTGAGGATCGTCATGAATGGCGCACAAAGCGCCAGCCGTTGATGCGGAAGGCCTGCCATCGCCTCGTCTTCCTCGACGAGACCTCCGTCACCACCAAGATGACCCGCCTGCGCGGGCGCAGCCGCAAGGGCACGCGGCTGCACGCCAAGGCGCCCTTTGGCCATTGGGGGACGCAGACCTTCATCGCCGGGCTGCGCTGCGACCGCCTGAGTGCGCCCTGGGTGATCGACAAGGCGATGAACCGGGCCGCCTTTGAGGCCTATGTCGAGACCCAACTCGCCCCGACCCTGAACAAGGGTGACGTCGTCATCCTCGACAACCTCGCCGTCCACAAGAGCCCCAAGGCCGCCGCCTGCCTGAAGCAGCACGGCGCCTGGTTCCTGTTCCTGCCGCCCTACTCGCCCGACCTCAACCCGATCGAGCAGGCCTTCGCCAAGCTCAAAGCTCACCTGCGCAAGGCCAAGGCGCGCACCTTCGACGCCCTCTGGCGTGCCATCGGCGACATCTGCGGGCTGTTCGAGCCGCAGGAGTGCTGGAACTTCCTCAAGGACAAGGGATATGCGTCCGATTAAAAGGTCGCCGCTCTAGCGCCTCTCACGATGCCCACGGATTCTACGCCACCCATATTCACGAGGCAGCTCATGCCAGCGGCGCAGCCCATCGGCTCGACCGGGATTTCGGCGCCAAGTGGATCAGGCACGCACTCGGCATGGAGGAAGCGACCGCCGAACAGACCGCATCGTTCCTGCTCGCCGACCTCGGGATCGCGCACGAACCGCGAGGCGACCACGCGGCCTACATCACCTCGTGGCTACAACTTCTCAAGGACGAGCCTCGGGCGATCTTTACCGCGGCGAGCAAGGCGCAGGCGGCAGCCGACTGGATGCACGCCCAGCAGCCATGACCCAGCAGCGACCAAGGCTGAGCGGCCGATCCCTCGCGGGCTCGGCCGCTTCCCTATATTATCTCAGTTCACCGCATCGACCCGCATCTCTCCATTGTGCAGGAAGCAAGTCTTCGTGAAAAGAGCCAAGTCGACGGGATTGGGCAGTCGAACGTTCGATAGGTTCGGAAGAGGTTTGCCTTCCATGTCGAACGAGCGATTGATCTGAGAGATCGCAACGATGATCGTTGACGCTGTACAGGCGAAGCCCGCGAGCGTTTTGACCTGAACTGCGAGTTCGGGATTTCGTCGCCTTTGATCCAGTAGTTGAAGATAGTCGACCACTACCACGCTGTCGTCCTGACCATGTCCTACGCGTTCGATAATATAATCGGCGCAAATGGCGTCTGACGTATCGATCACCAGTGCGTTTCCGGTTTCGTCCATGTCGAAGCCGAGGCCTTGAAGACGGTTGGAGATGCTCGATTCGGTTTCCTCCAGGCTGAAGAAGAAGCTGCGGTGACCCGCTCGCGCCGCTTCTACGGCCAGTTCGACGCCAAGCAGGGTTTTGCCGTGACCGGGGCGCGCACCGAGCAGCACGAGATCGCCAGGCACAAAGTGAGCCAGTAGTTTAGGCGCTGGCCGATCATGCGAACTGGAACTCGCGAGATGACTCCAGCCTCGATACCCCTCTCGTTTCGCGACCTCATCAAGAGACGCGTGCAACGGCGCATTGGTTTCGCGGGAAAGCAGCTTCGCCTGTCTTTTCAGGCGGAAAATCGGAGCAGACAACTTCATCGAAAGCCTCCTTTTCGAGCAGTTTCTGCAACCCCTCCTTATGCATTCGCTCGAACAGAGTGCGTTCGATTGAGTAAGTTACCCCGCATGTCGAATGCTTCCCCAAATCGGAGGGAGGAGGCACGGGCCATGCCTTCCCGGCGATCCTAAAATCGCAGAATTAAGAAGGCAAGCTTCAGCTCGTAGCCGACGGGCATCGATCACGCATATCTTGATGCGGACGCCGCTGGCGCGGCGGCGCTGTCGTTGGGCCTCCCTCGATGCGGGTCTGGTCGGCGCTCCCTGCTAGGCCCGCCACGGCGTGCCGCAAGCCCGGCTTCGCCGAGCTGCTCCATTTCATTTCGCCCCTCCGGTTGCGCCCCACCGCTTGCGGGCCTCCCCGGTCGGTCTCGCCGCCCACCCCCGCCTCGGGGGAGCCATGGGATTTTGGGCAGTGCTGGAGGCACCGATAGTTTTCACCTTCCAACCGCCATTTTCCGCTGGACTGTCAGGATATGTGGCCGAGATCTCGGCGGCCTACGTCTGCGCCAGCCTCGGCATCGTACCCACCGTGCGCCACGCCGACTACATCGCGTCCTGGCTCGAGGTGCTGCGCTCCGATCCCCGCGCCATCGTGCAGGCGGCGGGGCTTGCCAGCCGCTCGGCCGACTGGCTGCTCGGCCGCCTGCCGCCCGAGTTCGCCCCGGCCGGTGTCGGCGAACAGATCGAGGAGGATGGGCCGGAGGACGAGACGGCGCCCCTGCGGGAGGCGGCGTGATGCGCTTCAAGCGCTGGCCGCGTCCGACGCCGTTCGAGGACACGTCGCGCAAACGCGCGGCGTACCGGCGCAAACAAGTCCGCGAGCAGGGGGCGCTTCCCCTGTTCGCCGTAGCGCTCGCCGAGCGCCAGCTCGACGTCGACGTCGAGATGGTGCGGCGTACCGGCCAATGGGAGCGCCAGCAGCAGGAGAGCCGCCGGCAGCGGGCCGACGGCTGGCGCCGGACCCGCGCCCGTCTCTTCGCGCACCCGACCGCCCAGCGCTTGGCGATCCGGGCGCTGTGGCGGGTCTGCCCATATCCGGCCGATCCGAGCTACCTCGGGACCCTGCTGCACGAGATCGCCACCGGCCGGATCGATCCGGCTCGGCCTCCGTGGGGCGGTCGGCACACATTCACCCCCCGGACGACGCCGAACCCGGCGAGCTTCGCCGAGGCCTTCCGGCAGATCGGCCAGCGCACGGTCGGCGGCGGCCCGAAGACCACCGGCGCCGACGAGCGCCTGTTCTGCGGCAATCTCGGCTCGGGGATCGTGTTCCTGACCTCGCGCGTGCGCCTGTGCGAGCCGAACGAGAGCTTCTACACCTCGTCGAACCACCGCCTGCGCGACAGCCATGTCGGTCGCGGCGGGCACTGGATCGACATCGCGGTGCGAGGCACCTGCTCGGATGCCGACCTCGCCCTGATCCGCCAGCTCGCCCAGGCGATGGATACCCGACCCATCGTCGTCCGGCGGCCGTGAGCCGGGCCGAACGAGACGAGAGGGGCGGCAACGCCCTATCGAGGGATCAGCAAAGCTGAGAGAGAGCCTCTCGGCCCCTCGTACCCAAGCGAGAGCGCATGACCGACGCCCAGTCCTACACGATGGCGCTCGACCTCGCGGTCCAGAACCCGGTGCGGGTGCTCACCGTCACGGACCGCGAGGTGGCCTACACCCATCCCCAGAGTGGCGCGCGCACCCATCTGTTGACCATCGCCGAGCGGCGCCGGCTCCGGCCGCTCGAATTCGACGCGGCGCTCGACCTGATCGCCGACGGCTACGAGCCCGTCGTCAACGCGAAGTCCGGCCGGCGCTGATGGGGAAGGCGGCCAGCGAAACCCGCGAGGACGGCTCGGTGGTGGCCCGGGTGCGCCTCGTGCGCCCGCTCCAGCGCCAGATCCTCGACCGTGATCAGTACGCGCGCTCGCACTTCGGCGAGGCCACGCTTGAGACCTTCCGGGCCGCCTTGGAGCACGGAGCTCGCCAACCTGCCGGAGTTCGAGGAGCGCACCCTGTACGTGGTCACCGGGTTGCTGCTGCCGATCTGGGACCGCCTGCCGGGCATCGACATGCGGGTGTTCCGGCTCGTGACCGACGAGGGCGAGCGCATCGTCGGGCGCGTCGTCGATCCGGAGGACCTCTACGTCACCCGCGAGCGGCTGAAACTCGGCGCCGGTACCGCCATGGCCCCGGCCGACGCCTTCGCGGCCGTGCTCGGCGGGCGCGCTAGCCTGCAGCTCGCCGGCGGGCTCCAGATCAGGCGCGCGCGTGATGGGCGAGGACCGGATCGAACTGATCGGCTCCAGTGACAGCGCCCGGGCGGGCCTGAAGGCGATCGGTCTGTTCTCGGAGGTGATCGCCTGGCGCACCCGCCTGTTCATTCCCACCGGCGAGCGCGGGGAGGCAGTCCTGACGGCCGTGCTCGAACGTCATGCCCTGTTACGTTGCGTCGCCGTCAACGGCCGCGCTTAATATCCGGACCCGACGGAGGCCGACATGTCGACCCATCCCACCGCCGCTGATCTCTCCCGCCAGCTCGCCGACAACGTCGAGGCGTTCTGCCGGCGCTACCTCTCGAACGGCCACCGGAACGGCCGGTGGTGGTGTGTCGGCGACGTCCACAACACGCAAGGCGAGTCGCTGTACGTACGGCTCACCGGCCCGAGGAGCGGCAAGGGCGCCCGCGGCAAGTGGACGGACGCGGCGACCGGCGAGCACGGCGACCTGCTCGACGTGCTCCGGATCCAGCACAGCGAGAGTTGGCGCGATGCCCTGGAGGAGGCGCGGGGGTTCCTGAGCCTGCCCCAGCCGCCCGTGTCGGAGCGGGCCCGCCCGCTCCCGGAGGCGCGCGACACCACCGATTCGGCCCGGCGGATGCTGCGCTACGGCCGCCCGATCGCCGGCACCGTGGCGGAGGCCTACCTGCGCTCGCGCGGGCTCGAGCACGCCGTCACCCAGCCCGCGTTACGCTTCCACCCGCGCTGCCTGTACCGGCTCTCCCGCAAGGACCCGGCCGGCCCGGACACCTATCATCCGGCCCTGCTTGCCACGGTCACCGATCTCTCGGGCGCCGTCATGGCCGTCAGCCGGACGTGGCTCGCTGCGGACGGGCGTGACAAGGCCGCCTTGCGCAACCCGCGACGGGCCCTCGGCAACCAGCTCGGCCATGGCGTGCGCTTTCCCGGCACGGTGTCCGATCTGATGGTGGCCGGCGAAGGGGTCGAGACCGTGCAGTCGGTCCAGCGCGTCCTGCCGGGCGTTCCGCACGTCGCCGCCCTGTCGGGGGCGCACCTCGCCGCCCTGATCCTTCCTCCCGGCCTGCGCCACCTCTACATCGCCCGCGACGCCGATCCAGCCGGCGAGCGGGGAGCGGCGATCCTGCGCCGGCGCGCCGAGGCCGAGGGCATCCTGGTGACCGACCTGGATCCTCGGGAGGACGACTTCAACACCGACCTGCGCCACCTCGGCCCGCAGGATCTCGCCCTGCATTTGGCGCCCCAGCTCGACCCGAACGACGCGGTGGCGCACCTCCGGTTCGAGGAGGCAGCGGAGTCGATCGCAGCCTGACCGGGGCCTTCGGGGAGGGTCGAGCCGCAGGCTGTCCGGGCCCGTGAGAGGGCCTTTGCGTCCACGGCCTTCTTGAGAGGGCGACGGGTGCCGGGTCGGGGGCCTTAGGCGCAACGGCCCTGTCCGACGATTTTCCGCCGCCGCCTGACGGCGGCTTTGCATCGCGAGGCAAAATCGACGGCCAGGGCCGTCCTCCGCTTCGCTCCGGCCCGCGCGGCCGCATCGCCTGACGGTGCGATGCGGACCCTCGCGCGGGTGCGCCAGGCCCCCCGGCCCGGCCTTTGGTCGCCACGAAGGCCACGATGGACGCTGGCCTGCCGGACCCGAAGGACCACCGCGATGCTCGACCACCTGACCCACGACCTCGACGAGGACCTGCCCGCCGACCCCACCCTGCTCGAGGAGCTGGCGCTGACCGGCTACCGCCCGTTCGAGGAGCACGACGATCCCCGGCCGCTACCGGCCAAGCGCGCGATGGATGGGGCCCTGACCGTGGCGATCACCGCCCTCGAGGGAGCCTTCGCCGGCACCCGCCTGGAGGACGACCTCGAGGACGTGCTGTGGGGGTTCGTGAACGTCTTCCACCGCCGGGTCGAGCAGATCGATCGCAAGCTCGACGAGAACGAGCAGGCGCAGCGCATGAGCCAGCGCGATCAGGATGGCAGCGAGGTGCTCTCGGTCGAGCTGGAGCGCCTCACCGCCCTCGGGCTCACCCTGTCGGAGCGCCGCAACAGCTTCGAGTACGCCCGCGACGCCGCCGCCCACCTCTTCACCCGAACCACCCGGTCGCTGTGGCGCCCGCGCTCCGGCTCGCAGGTGAACCGGGCCACGATGATCGCGGCGATGATCGACAGCCGGGACTTCGTCAACGCGCGGCGCCGGGCGGAGACCGAAATCCACCTGCCGCAGGGCACCCGGATCGCCTTCACCGGCGGCAAGGAATACCAGAACGTCACGGTGATCTGGGACACCCTCGACAAGGTCCGGGCCAAGCACGCCGACATGGTGCTGATGCACGGTGGCGGGGAAGGCGCCGAGCTGATCGCCGCGAAGTGGGCCGAGAACCGCCGGGTCCAGCAGGTCGTGTTCAAGCCCGACTGGAAGCGCCACAAGCGGGCCGCGCCCTTCCGGCGCAACGACCTTCTCCTCGAGCAGGATCCGATCGGGATCGTGCACTTCCCCGGCGGCGGGATCTCCGACAACCTCGCCGACAAGGCGATCGCGAAGGGCATCCCCGTCCGGCGGGGGGTGAAGGCCGGCGCATGAGCGCCGGCCCCCTTGCGATTTCAGCTAAAGCAGCTAATTCAGCTATTTCATGGATATCGAGGGATGTACCGATGGCAAGCTTCACCCTGACGGACCTCGGCAACAAGTCGGGCGAGGTGGTCGAGGCAGCCTTCCGTGGCCCCGTGGACATCACCAAGCGCGGAAAGC